>JAAYOD010000039.1 GCA_012520515.1 Clostridiales bacterium | reverse complement strand
CAGTTTTCAAGGTGCAAATAAGCTTCAAATTTATACAACCATTTTATAAAAAATGGTGGAGATAATGAGATTCGAACTCATGACCCCGTGCTTGCAAGGCAGGTGCTCTCCCAACTGAGCTATATCCCCATAAAGAAGTTTTTAACCTTCTAGAATGCTTGTATATAATAACATTAAAGTTTTAGCTTGTCAATTATTTGTAATGGTTTTTTTAAATAATTTTACCGCCTTTTACAGCAAGCAGGTTAAGCTTATTGTCCCTAAATTATCTTTTTACCACTTAGGAATTATTATTATACCACAATGAAAGGATTTTTTACTCCAAAAATATAAAAAATACGCCCTATTATAATAGGATAAGGCAAATTATGATAATATTAGTTAATTTTTCCTTTTAAAATTAAACTCTGACAACACTTCAAATATAAAAAATTTCGCCATAAAACCTTTAACAATAGACATAAATTCTAACAATTAATTTACTAGACAAATATCGATAATAAAAGCATTGATTTTTAATGCGAAAAAACCCCAAAACAAGGTCAAATGAAATAAATTGTAAAAGTAAATGAAAAGTAAAACTTTTCCATATTTATATTGACAGTGAATTTCATGGTGCATATACTGAAATTGGAGTACAGCATTTTTAACCCAAATATTTCGTAAAAGGAGAAAGAATTATGGAAGCGACTATGAAAATGAGCAATCTTGTATTGCCTCAAGGCTTTGTCGAAATGGACAGAGAAGAGATGTGCTATGTTTCCGGCGGCCTGGGCTTTGATTTTTATTGGAGCAACTCGCAAGTTTGGAACGCAGTGTCCGATGTTGTTGGCGGCTATAAACAAGCTAACTTAGCTATTCAAGCTGGCATGCAAACATCAATTATTGCAATAGTAGCAAAATCAATTAAAACTTTTGCTTTTGCTGCTAAGGTTGGAGCAATTCCAGTAATTGGATGGATTGCGCTTGGTATTTTGGCTGCTGCAGCAGTAACAGTTGCAACTGTCATGGTTGGCTGCATGGTAAGCGGCAAGGGATTCGGTATTACATTTACTTGGGACCCAAAATGGTATAATCCAGCAAATGGTTTAAGCTTCAATGCTGGATGGAGATAGTAAATTAACTAAGTATTTTTATGTTTTGCCAAAACTTATATTTGTAATATATTTGCTTTTGGCATTACATAACAATACCAGTGATGTACTCTCATTTACTATTAGTTCGCCGCTGCTCTTTGCGGTGGCGAACGCCATATTTATTTTTACCAATAATAGTAAGGTAAAAGACAAAGTGTTGCTTATAGCAGCAACACTTTTTTATGCAATAATTATTATCTTAGGTCTTCTCATAAACAAGTACATAATTTTAGCTAACCTTGCCATAATTTTTATTGAAATTTTTCTTATAACAAAATTTAAATTAAACAGTAATAAAAACATAACAAAGGGCGCAATTTTATCAATTCCTGTGCAACTAATATTTGTTACTCTTAGTTTTTCAATGTATCACACTTTTTTAAAAGTCTGGATTTTTATAATGTTTGTTGTTATAATATCACTGTTTTCCTTGGCGCTATCTGGCTTTGCCGCAATACGCGTTGGCAAAAAAATACCAGAGTATGGCTCAAGGCATATGGCTAAGAGATTAATTTCAGTAATACTTATGATGGTTTGGATAGTGCCATTTATGTATGCTTATAGACTTAGCGATAGCGGTTTGACTGGAAGATTGGACTTTATGATTTATGGGCTGGTTTTAGCTATTTACCCATATTCTTCTATGCTAATTGCTATTCACAAAAATCAATTTAAAAGGATGGAAAATTAACCAGTGCCAAAAATTGAATTTAGAGAAAACAAAGTATTAAAACTTATGAATGTATTATCAAGACCTGTGCCTGTAGAAGAAATTCTTAATCATGGCAAATATATTGCTATGGTGGAAAACTGGGTTAGGGCAAAAGGTTATGAAACGCAAGGTCCGCTAATTGTATACTCAAGCGGAGTAAAAGGCATGGATGGCGACACGCCTATTATTGACTCAGCTATTATGGTGCAATTAAAAACAGGCGCAGTAAGGCTTGAGATACCTTATAAGTTTGAAAAAGAAATCAGAATAGAAAATTGTCTTATGGCAAGATTCCATGATGCGCCTGAAAATATGCAGTACGCTACCCAAAAACTAACGCTGTTTGCATATGAAAATGATTTAGAATTAACAGGTGAAACATACATTGTATTTCTTCATCAAGCAGAAAACAAAATGCTGGCCGATGTCTTTATGCCATTAAAACAAGATAAATAAACCATAACAAAAGGAAAAGATATGAAGATATATAGTTTAAATGAGCTAAAAGAAAGCAAACTTATTTTTGACAGAAAAGCTCCTCCTTTTGGAACAATCATTACATTAATTACATTGGTCTTTGTTGCTGTTGCCCTTATTATTGCTGGCTTTAGCACAAAAACCTATGTGGTAAAGGCAAGCGGCATAGTGTCAAGCCAAGATAAAGTTAATGTAATGAATAATGTTTCTGGCAACATCAAAAAAATCTATGTAAACGACGGCGACTATGTAAATGCTGGCGATATTATTTTAGATATTGATACTTTTCAAATAGATATTCAAATAGAGCAATTAAATAGCGGAATAAGCTTTTTAAATAACAGCATGAATAATCTTTATAAGCTTAATGACTTTATCGATAATTTTCTTTTAAGTGATGAATCTTCTCAAATAAATCCTTTTGACAACAGCATAGATGAAGAAAAGCAATACTACGCTGCTGCAAAACAATTTATTGAGTATGCTGTTACGTCTACTGGCAATGAAGAAGATTTAGAAGGCGTTACGCAAGAAGATATTGATAGCTTAAAGACTCAGTTTATAAGCCAAAACTATTCTAAAATAGATGGATTAAATTATGAACTTATCAATAAGCAAAGTGAAAAAGAGGCATATCAAGAGCTCTTAAATGACTATAAAGTTGTAGCAAACTCCGATGGCATAATACACTTATCTACGCCAGTAACTATAGGAACTGTGCTGCAAGCTGGCTCTCTTATTGGCACAATTAGTTCAGGCAAGGCTGACGATGTTGTTATTGAAACTGTGGTAAGCGCTTTTGATAGAAGCCGCCTAAGTATAAATAGCAAAGTTGAGATAGCCCTTGCTGGCGTTATGCAAACAGAGTATGGTGTGCTAACTGGAAAAATTACGCATATAGACAGCAATAGCATACAGACAGAGCAAGGCGAAGTTTATTTTAAAATAATAATTAAGCCTGACAAAACGCAATTGAAAAACAAAAAAGGCAATACCGTCAATTTGATGAATGGAATGATTGCTGAAAGCCGTATAAAGTACAATGAAACCACATGGCTAAAGTGGGCAATTGAGCAAATTGGCGTAAAATTAAGATAGCAAAAGTAAAAAGGGGTATGTTTTGGCAAAGTATAAGTGTGTAAAACAACATGATATTACAGACTGCGGAGCGGCTTGCATAGCAACAGTTTGCTTGCAGTACGGCAAGGAAACTACAATAACAAAGCTTAGGGATTTGTCGGGTACAGACATAAAGGGCACTACTGTTTTAGGCATAGTAGAAACGCTAGAAAGACTTGGGTTTGAAGCAAAAGCAGGTAAGATAACAAGAGATGATTTTGACTGTAAATTCACTCTTCCTGCCATAGCTAGAGTGCTGACAAAGGAAGGCTTGGCGCACTTTGTGGTAATACATAAAGTGTACAAAAACCATTTGCTAATAGCAGACCCAGCTAAAGGTTTGGTAAAGATAAAAAAAGATGAGTTTTTTCACGATTTTGACAACAATATCATTATCCTTGCGCCAACTAGTGAGTTTATACTGGAAAAAACTAAAACAAAAAATGTATTTAACAGGTTTTTTAAATTGCTTTCAGCACAAAAAAAGCTTTTTGTATATGCAATAATTGGCAGCGTAATTTTAACTATACTTGGCATAGCCAGCAGCTTTTTTAATAAAATTTTGATGGATGAAATATTGCCTTACAACCTTAAAAACCAGCTTATTATATTCTGTATAGGGTTTGCTGTAATTGGCATTTTTAATATACTTTTAAGCTCTGCCAGACAGCACTTATTATTGCACTTGTCGCTAAAGATTGATATTCCGTTAATGCTTGGATATTTTAAGCATATCTTTAGTTTGCCAATGCGCTTTTTTGGCACAAGGAGAACGGGAGATATCCTTACAAGGTTTAGCGATGCGGGCACAATTAAAAATATCTTTACCGGCATAAGCTTATCGCTTATCATTGATATAACTTTAACCATTGTAAGCGGCATTATATTATACATAATGAATGCAAAATTGTTTGCCGTCATTGCTGTTATGACCTTGCTAAACATAATTTTGGTATATATATTTAAAAAGCCATATAAAGAAATTAATATTCAACAAATGGAAAAGCAAGCTGCGCTAAACAGCCAAATCATTGACAGCTTAAAGGGCGTAGAAACTGTAAAAAGTTTTGGCGTGGAAGATGAAACAATGGAAAAGATGGAAAACAGATATGTCTCTGCATTGCGAATAGGTTATAAAGAAGGCGTGCTTTCCAATGTACAAGGCGCTGTTGCCAGCTTTTTTGGCAATATAGGCAACATTGTACTAATGTTTGTTGGCGCAATGGCTGTTATGAATGGCAATATTACTATGGGAAGTTTGTTTGCCTTTGTTGCGCTATCTGGTTATTTTATGGACCCAATTAGCAGGCTTGTAGGACTTCAATTGCAAATCCAAGAAGCTAGCATTGCTATGAAGAGAATGAGCGAGATTTATGATGTGGAAGCAGAGCAAGCAAATGATGATAATTTAATTAAAGATTTTTCTTTAGACGGCGATATCGTTGTTAAAGATGTCACATTTAGGTATGGCGCAAGAAAGCCTGTGCTAAATAATATTGATATTGAAATACGCAATAAAGAAAAGATAGCCATAGTTGGCGAAAGCGGCGGCGGAAAAACTACACTTGCAAAGCTAATGCTTGGACTATGGAAGCCAGAGCTTGGCGAAATTAATATAAACGGCTATAACATTGAAGAACTTGACAAAAAAACTTTAAGGCAAAGAATTGCTTATGTGCCTCAAAATGTAGAGTTGTTTACAGGCTCTGTAGAAGAAAATATAAAATTAGGCAAACCTACTGCAACTTATGAAGAGATGAAAAGAGCGTGCCAGCGCGCAGGTTGCGCTGACTTTATTGATAAGCTGCCAGCTAAATACGCAACTTATCTTGAAGAAGCTGGCGCAAACTTAAGCGGTGGAGAAAGGCAGCGTTTAGCGCTTGCTAGGGCGCTATTGAAAGAGCCTGATATCCTTATTCTTGATGAAGCTACTTCAAACCTTGACTTTATCTCTGAAGCCAAAATTTATGAGACTTTATTTAATCTGGACTGCACGGTAATATTTATAGCGCATAGGCTATCTACAATAAGGCAGTGCGACAACATCATTGTTATTGACAAAAACAAAGTTGTGGAAAAAGGCAAGCACCAAGAACTTATCTCTAATGACGGCATTTATAAAAAGATTTGGTCAAGCCAAATAGGATATGATAAAGTGCCCTTAAAAAAAGAACAAGCTGAAAAAAGCGCGCCAAAAGTTGACATTGCTATAAGTCAAGACGATGAGATGACTTATCAATAAAATAAGTCTTAGCTAAATATTTATAATAAGTCCCCCTTTTTATAAGCAATATTTTGCTTTTTACCTAAAGGGGCATTTTATTATTTTTTAGCTTAAAACCTATGGCGAAAAATATAAATTATTGACTAGTTAGTTGTTGTTGTGATATGCTAAAACCTAACAAGGAGATGCGTTTTATGATTTTTGAATTGACAAAAAACCTAGCTTATTTGGGCGGCGACTTTGTTTTAAGAGATGAAAATTTAATAAGCTTTTGCAAAATTGACTTTATAAAAGACGGGCTTATCTTAACAAATAACAACGGCAATCTAATTGCTCAGCTTTTAATAAATAAAAATTCCATTACCGCCGCTATCGCCGACGGACCTAGCGTTGTAATTAATAGAGATTATGAAATAACTCCAGCTATATTTGATAAAGATGCAGATAACATTGATGATACAGCTCAATCACGCATAGAAACTGCAAAGTTTTTTTACTTTGGTAAACCTAATTTATTTCAATATGATTTATACATTCAAGAACAAGACAGCGCAAAGCCCTATCTTGCAGCAGAAATAATTAACCACCCCTGGAAAGAAGAGCTTTTTAAGGTGCGCATAAGCGATAAGTCAAACAAAGTAAAAACGCTTGCTATTGTGCTTTCCTTTGCCCTAATTGCCACAAAAAAATAGCTTTTTAAAACAATAACTCTTTAAAAGCTTGATAATAAATTTCGCAAGCTAAATCAAACTCATCTAAATCAATATACTCATCAACGCAATGAATGCCCGCAGGACTATTTGGGAAACATGGGCCAAACGCAACGCCAAGCGGCAATACCCTTGCATATGTCCCGCCCCCTATTGTTATCGGCTCAGCATTCGTTTTCATAACCTTGTTATAGGCTTTTAGCAAAGTTACAACCAGCTCGTGGTCTTTTGGCACAAACAGCGGCAAATGGAAAAAGCCTTGCTCAACTTTTACCTTTAACGCGCCTTTTAACATCTCTGTTATCTGCTCTTTTGTATAGCTTATAGGATGGCGTATATCAAGCTCATAAACTATTTCGTTATCACATAGTTTAACTGTTCCTAAGTTTAGGGTAAGTTTTCCGCTCTCTTTATCTTCGATATTAAGCTTTACATTGTTGCCATTGGGTGAGAAAAAGCATGGGTACATATTTGCAAACATCTTATCAAAGCTAAGCGCATTTAGCACCTTTAATATTGCATTGTCCCCATCTTCTGGGTGACTGCCGTGTGCCGAAATGCCGCTTGCTTCTATTTTGATTGTGTCGTTTTCAACTTTATATATAATGTTCTCAGCCTGTGATACATTTTGCAAAACTTCAGGCGTATTTTTAACAGTAGCGTAAGCATAATCAGGCACCATATTTGCCCTGTCTCCGCCGCCCATATCTATCAAAAAGTCGGGCTTCGGGTGTCTTAAGGTGTGATATACGATACCTTTTTCGCAATTTATCACAGGGAAGTCGCCATCGGGGGATATTCCTAAAGCTGGCATTTCTTCAGTCTTTGCATACCTTTCCATACACTTCCAGCCGCTCTCTTCATCGCACCCTAAAATAAATCTAATGCGCCTAGACGGCGTTTTGCCCTCTTTAATAAGGCGCATTACTGCATATAGCGCGCAAACAAACGGGCCTTTATTGTCAAGCGCTCCCCTTGCGTAAATTTTGTTGTTGTGAAGCTCTGCGCCAAAGGGCGGATAGGTCCACTTTCCGCTTGCGGGCACTACATCTAAATGGCATAAAATTCCAAATAATTCTCCTTTGCCTATTTCGCCATACCCACAGTAGCCTTCTATATTTTTTACGCTAAAGCCAAGACTTGAAAGCAAGCTAAGCGCATAATCAAGACAGTCTGCAACGCCTTGTCCAAAGGGCGCATTTTCTTTAGCTTCCGTTTCCACGCTATCAAACTTTAATATATCGGTAAGCCACTTTATTGCCATTTCTCTATTAATTTCCATTTTGAGCTCCAAAAAATTTATTATTTATACACATATTATACACACAACATCAAAAGTATGCTACAATATACCAGACATTATAAACGGACTTTACTTTAGGGAGGTTATTTTTATGACGGTAAGAACACGCTTTGCGCCTAGCCCAACAGGTTTTATGCATATAGGAAATTTGCGCACAGCTTTATATGCTTTTCTTTACGCAAAGCGCCATAAGGGCAAGTTTTTACTTAGAATAGAGGACACAGACCAAGAAAGGTTTATACCAGGCGCTACTGAACTTATATATTCTACCTTAAAAGCATCTAGCATAATTCACGACGAAGGGCCAGACATTGGCGGTGATTTTGGACCATATATACAAAGTCACAGAAAAGATATCTATACTAAGTATGCTGAGCGTTTGATTGAGCTTGGCGGCGCGTACCGCTGTTTTTGCGTAAAAGACAGACTAGATAGCCTAGCCGACCAAAAAGGCGTAAAAAAGTACGATAAGCATTGCCTTAAACTTAGCAAAGAAGAGATCGCAAACAACATAAAAAAAGGTATTCCTTATGTGGTGCGTCAAAATGTGCCCACGGAGGGCATGACGGTATACACCGACATGGTATTTGGGGAAATTCAAGTGCCATGCCAAGATTTAGAGGACGGCATTTTGTTAAAGTCAGACGGTATGCCAACCTATAATTTTGCCAATGTAATAGATGACCACCTTATGCAAATAACTCATGTTATGAGAGGCACTGAATATCTTTCAAGCACGCCAAAATACAACCTTATTTATGACGCATTTGGCTGGCAAAGACCAAAATATATGCACTTGCCGCCCATTATGAAAGACGCAACTAGTAAGCTTAGTAAGCGCTATGGCGACGCTAACTTTTCTGACTTTATAGAAAAAGGCTTTTTGCCGCAAGCTATAATAAATTATATAGCGCTTCTTGGTTGGTCTCCAAAAGGCAATCAAGAAAAGCTCACGCTTGAAGAGCTGATTGAATTATTTGATGTAGATGGCATCTCTAAGTCAAGCTCTATTTTTGATGAAGCAAAAATGCGCTGGTTAAATAGTTTGTACATTAAAGAGCTTGATTTTGACACCTTTAGCGCTCTTGCAAAGCCTTTTTACGATAAAAGCATTATTGCAAACCGCTATGACTATGACAAGTTTTCTTTGCTTTTGCAAAGCAGGATAGAAACTTTTGGCGACATAATACAAATGGTAAAATTCATTGATGACTTTGGCGAATATGATTTGTCTTTATTTGAGCATAAAAAATTAAAAACAAATAAAGAAGTTGCCATTTTAGCTATTACTAAAGCTATAAAGGTGTTTGAAAATTTAGATAACTTAGAATACGCCAATCATAAACTAGAAGAAGTTTGTCAAGAAATAGGGCTTAAGAAAGGACAAATGCTGTTTTGTCTGCGCGTTGCTGTGTCTGGTCAAAAAATGACACCGGGCGGCGCTATTGAAATAGCCGATATTTTAGGAAAACAAGAAACCTTGAAAAGATTACACTTTTCATTAGAGCTACTGACAAAATAAAGCATTAATTTATGAAATTATTTTGCTTTTTTGCAAAAAATAATATACTATTATTAAGTCGGGGTGTGGCGCAGTTTGGTAGCGCGTATGGTTCGGGACCATAAGGTCGCAAGTTCGAATCTTGTCACTCCGACCAATAAAAAAAGGATACAATAGGCTTTGTATCCTTTTTTACTTTACATACTAAAATTATATTTCGTCTGTCTTTTCCAAAGTCTTTATAAATGGCTCTGCTTTTGCTATCTCCAAAATCTCATTATCGGAAAACTCTTTATACGTAATAAGCTCTATTTCAGCAAGCAGTTTATCCTTATCGTTTATTGTTTTAAACTTCAAAAACTTATTTGACTTAAAGACATATTTTATTCTGTCTACTGTATTGGAATCTTCAATTTCTACTTTCATTCTGAGCATAGTGACAACTCTGCCGCGCATAAGCTTTATAGGACGGTGCAAAATAACTTGCATGCCTACAATTATTGCCGTTGCGGAACAAGCTATAATGGGCATGCCAGCGCCAGCTGCCATACCTATTCCTGCCGTCGCCCAAATGCCTGCCGCCGTTGTAAGTCCATGAAGCTGGTCACGGCGATAAAAAATCATTCCTGCGCCCAAGAAACCAATTCCTGTAACTATTTGCGCCGCCATTCTTGCGCCATCGTAACTTTTGCCTATGCCCCATTCTGTAAGGTCAATAAAGCCATATTTTGATACTATCATCATTAGCCCTGCAGCAAGCGCCACAATGGTATGCGTTCTTATGCCCGCTTCTTTGGAGCGGGTCTTTCTTTCAAAACCAATTACAAAACCACAAGCTGCAGCTATAAATATACGGATAAACCAATCTAATAGATTATCGCTAAAATATTTTAATTCTATTGATGTAAACACAATTTGCGCAACCATTAACCCCTCCTTTTAAGCGTTATTTTGTTGTTATTCGTCTATGATATCACATAATTTGGATTTGTCAACTTCGACTAACGCTATTATCTTATCACATTTTTGCAAAAAAGTAAAATATCCTTTATTTTGCTTTTGTTGTTTGCCATATTTTTTTATGATATGATATACTATAATGGATATATTATTGGAGTAGTATGAAAAAAAGAACTGTTTTTTCATTAATTATATTAATTTTTGTATTGAGCTTGATGCTCTTTTCTTGCAATAAACCAAACCAAACTGAGCCTGATTTAGCAAAAAAAATTATGGACGGCATTGAAACCCTTTATGAATTAGAATACCTTAACATAAACTCTTATATTTCCCTTAACGGCAAACTAACTAAAAATGTCACAGCGACAGTTAACAAAAATATGAATCAAGCAAAAGTTAAGATAAATGACACAACCTATTACTACTTTGCAAAAACGCAGTTTAAGGGCAACGATGAAGAAATTACCATTGTAGACAATATCTCATTTTCTTCATTTGTCAATTTGATGGGAACAACTTTACTAAACTTTAACTTTGATAAAGATAATTTTTCTTCTATAAAACACCATGATAACACCGTTGTGGCGCAGTTTGTAGGCAAAGGCGCAATGTATAGCTTTAATACAGCTATTGAGCTATCTGGCGGAAGTTTTAGCATCTTCTTTGACAATGACAAAATTACAAAGACTGTGTTTTCTTCTAGCTATAAGCAAAATTCAAACACCTATATTTATACGGCAATCACCACTTACGCAGAAGGTGAAAAGTTGTGGGATAGCACGCCAAAGGTAATACCTTCAAACAGCGCAAAATACGCCAAATATATACTTGAAAAATTATCTTCTCTTTATCCAAGCGAGACATTTTTGCAAGCTAGCAACGACTATAACACATCATTTAAAGTTAGCGGCATTGTAAGGGAAGAAAAGCTTATGAAAACTGTATACACAACATCAGAAAGTGGACTTTATACACTTACTATTGTGTACACAACGCCGCAAACCTTTATTGGCATTGGCGGTAATATAAATTCTATTGACTTATGCTATGACGACAATAACGACATAAAATATATGTTTATCAATGACAAAACTAAATATATTTTAAACTAAAAATTATTTACTTAAGCTTAGCCTTAAATCTTTTCCTTGCAATTTTATTACAGCAGAACGCTCTTTATCCATTAGACGAGAAAAAATCCTTTGGCCATAACGGTTTTCTAAATCTCTTTGTGACAAGTTGGTGGTAATAATAGTCTTTTTTGATGCCCGCTCTATTATGAGCTCATACAGATAGGGAATGGTAACATTATTAAGCATAGGCTCTACCCCTAAATCATCTATAACCAACGCATCGCAACTATTTGCCTTTTGTAAAATTTGTTTTTTGTTTTCAAGCGCCGCTAAATGGTACTCTAAAAACATTTTGTTAAGCCTAATTGCATTTACAAACATAACATCTTGGCCGCTTAGCATACACTCTAATAAAGCTGTTTTTGCAAGATAGGTTTTGCCCACTCCCGTAGCTCCAAATAAAATAATTGATGATAAGCGGTCTTCGCTTACAAAATTGCGCTTTAAGTACTTTGCGCACTTTTCAAACATCTTGCTTTGCTGGTCGTATATGGTAAAGTCAATGTCGTCTAAAGACTTTGGCACACTCTTTAGTTCAGGGTATTTTTCAAATTCTAATTTTATTCTTTCTTTTTCAACACAGCTACATACTTTATAATTATTAATGCCTGTATCTTCGCAAATTTTGCACGCAAATTCAGGCTGTAAAATGTCTACACTATACCCAAGCTTTTTTAGCGCGTTATCTCTTTCTAAAATAGCTTGACTTATTTGCTTATCTATCTCTGATGTGTCTAGCTTATAGACTTCTCTTCTTGACCTTTCAAAGTCAAGACCGCCTAGTTTGTTTTCAGCATTTTTAAAGTCCTCATTTTCTAGTAGTTTAGACCTTATATCTTGCGTCTTTTGTATAGCAAGGTTACGCCTTAATTCCACAATCTTTTTAGCTTCATTAAGTGAACTCATTTGTCCCACTCCTCAAAATCAACCAATACGCTTCTTAGTTCTTCGTCAGTATACTCTCTTTGACTAAAGGTATCCTGTGGTTTTTTACTGCTTTTTTTGGTGGAAGTTAGCTCCTTTTCCACATCTGATAACGCTTTTATATCTCTAGCGTGTAAGGACGCAAGCGTTCTGTTAATGCTTTGCATAGGGAATGGGTTGTTATTAAATTGCGACGCAACAAAGAGCATGACATCTTCTTCAAAACCCCACTCTAACCAAGTTTTATAATTCTTTCTATCTCTACCGTTTATAACGCCAAAATAATTGCATGCGTCATAAATTTTGCGGATTTTATCGTCTATTGCTATTTGAGAAGCTATATATCTATCGATAGCGTCTTGACTAAGCAATCCTTTTTTATAAAATATATTTACAAGTTGCTCCATTCCGTCATAATTTCTAACTCCGCGCATTAGGCAAAACTTAGCAATTTTAGTGAGCGCTTCTCTTTCAAAGCCCATATTGAGCCAAGGTATAATATAAGTTTCCACAATAACTTCTGTGTTTCCATAAAAAAGCCCTAAGTTTTTATTAATGTCTATAGCAAGATTGTTGATCTCTTCTTTTTCCTTTGCGTAAGCGGCAACTTCTTGCGCTGTGAATGCTTTTGCTTTATAAAGCTCGTTTAGATACCTATCAAGTCTTTCCATTCCGCCCCGCCTTTTTAGTGCCTTTGCCGCCACCAAAATTGCGTCTAATTTGTAGTTTAGCCCATTTATCCAGTCTAAGTACATTTGCCTATCTTCAAGCGTTGCATTCCGCCTTACTGACAGTGCCTTAAATATAAGTCTTATATCTTCAGAGTTATTTTCAAGTTCTTTTATATGCTCATCCACTTGCTTTTCCGTCAACAATCCTTGTTTTATCCAAGCGTTTGCAACGGCTAAAATATAAGGAGTAGATACAGCGCCGCCTTTTAAGTCAGAACAGTACTGCATTATAAGCAGCATAGCGTTCATTTCCATTTTGCTGCTCTCAATAAGTTCCATAAAAGCGTTGTATTCGTTGCTATTTAAAATTCTCTTAGGGAACAGCCTTTCCACTTCTTCCACAAAAGATGCGTATTTTTCTGTGCTAAACTTAACTATGGGCGTCATGGGGTGTTTTACTGAAAGATATTTTATGCTTGGCGGATTGGTTTTAGATATATTAACTAGTCCTTTTTTCTCCCAAAAACGATAACTTTGTATTATTCTTTCTTCGCTAAGCTGTAAGCTAAGCGCCATTTTTTCCAGCTGGTTTTCACCCTCATCTGCTAAGTTTGCCATAGCTAGACCAAAAAGATAAATTTTGACATC
This sequence comes from Clostridiales bacterium, assembly GCA_012520515.1. Taxonomy (GTDB): domain Bacteria; phylum Bacillota; class Clostridia; order Christensenellales; family DTU072; genus CAG-1782. The sequence goes on along the minus strand of JAAYOD010000039.1, from coordinate 12,780 downwards.
TAAAGCGTCACAGCTTGGCAAATAGCCAAGTAAAAACATGTTGTCTACTTGGGTATAACCTTCTTTTATATATTCACTGCCCAGTTTTACAAACGCCATATATCCAAAAAATTTATCCTTTTATTATATTGCAATTAAAGTGTAACAATTGTATAATATTATAAATATAACACTTTTTTGTCGGTTTGCTTATTATATCATAAATGTTGAGCGAATAAAAGTACTTTTACATAAACTTTTAAAGAGCGTAAAACATATAGCATATCACAAAAAAAAGGACACACTATATTTGTCAAAACAGTTATATCGGAGGAACGATGAAAGCGCAAAACCTAATTCTAGAAGGCATTTTTGAAAGTGATATTACTATCGACTTATCTAGTAACAACCTTACTTTAGAGGAGATAAATAAACTTCGCCAAGGTATAAAACTTGTGCTATTAGGCGACAGCGCTCAGTTAAAAGGTATAGCTAAATTTTCTTTTGCTTGCGATAATGACTGCTACCTAGTTGTTAGAAATTTTGAAGAGCAAAGTATTTGTGTGCTTAAAAACAATCAAGCTTTAGAATTAGATTATAATAATTTAACCAAAGAGCTTTTTGGTATAAATTATGACACTTTTGAAAAGGTCTTTTTGCTAAGCGGTGACGACATTGAAGCTTATTTTAATTCCCCTGGTCAATATTTTGAAAGCCTTATTGATCTTTATGGCATTGAGACTAGCGCATTAGATAAAGAAAATAATAAATATAAAGAAATGATAACAAGCTATAAGGCAAACTTATTATATCTGCAAAATCAAAAAAATTTGCTTGAAAATAAAGACCTAGAAAGCAATAATTATCAAGAAGATATAGATAGGCTAAATGCGCAAATTGCTGAAATGGACAAAATGATTTTTTTAGCAAACCAAGCGCAACAAGATAATGCTTTATTAGAAGAGCTAAGTATCAAACTGCAAAAAGAGCAAGAAATTCAAGAAAAAGTAAATGAATATAAAGCTAAGCTTGAAAAAGATAAAAAATTAAAAGAAAAAAGATTCATTATAGAAAAAAATCAAAGCGCAACTAAAGAGAGCGAAGAGCTTGAAAAGACCATTTGTGAACTTAATGAAAAGCTAGAATTAACGCAGAAAGATTATAATATAGAGCAAGAAAAGCTTTCCGAACTTGAAAAAGAACGCGAAACTGCTGACAAAATCTTTAATGAAGCAGTAAGTGTGTTTTTACAAGGCGTTAATGTAGATGACGACAGCGACATTTATCAAAAACTTGCCTCTTACTATACAAACTATGATAAGAAAGCGCAAGAACTTAGCCAAACTCTCAATGCGCTAGGTGAAGAGTATCAAATTTTAAATGAAGAGATTGAAAACACAAAACAAGCTTTAAAAGAAGCGCAATACTCCGCAAGCGTAAAAAAAGCAATAAGGGACGGGCTTGTTATAGAAGCTAATTTGGCAAATAAAATTGCATTCTTAGAGCAAGTGAATTTAGATATTGAAAATACAAATGCTCAAATTGCTAGCTTAAAAGAACAAATTGAAAACACAAAACAAGATATACAAAAAGCTAAAGATATTTCAATAGAAAAGCTTGGAAAAGATGTATCTTACAGTGAGCTTTATGACCGCTTAAATGAAGATGAAAAGCAAAAACAAACGCTTTACCGCAATCAAATAATAATTGCTAATGCCCAAAGGGAAATAGAAGCAATAGATAACAAGATTTATCAAAATGAAGAGGCGCAAAGAAGCTATATAGAAGATGAGGTTGCGCTTGACAAGGCCAAGGAAACTTTGCTTGGGTACATTAAAAAGCTGTTAAGCAAGATAAACAGCATTGATGATAAGCTTATTTTGATAAGCGCGCAAAAAAAATACTATGACGCTATCGATAAGGCATCTTTTGGCGATAAGTGCCCTGTTTGCAATAATGCTATTTTGCATAAGAGCGACTTTGAAAAAGAGAGCAAGCTAATAGATAAAGCCTATAATGATTTAACTGTAGAAAAACAAAAAGCAGAGCTTGTTAAAAAAGATTATGACCTACAATTAGAAAAGGTAAACTTACGCCTTGGCGAATTAACCAACCGCATAACAACATCGCGAACTTACCTAGAGAGCTTAAAAGAGACCAAAAAAGCAAAATATGAGCTTGTGGAAAAGCTGTTAGCGCAAAGTGGCATAAAAACCTTTGCTTTGCTGACAGATATGCTGGACGCCGCCACTAAAAAGGTTGCTATAACGACAAATGAGTTTATTGAAGCTAGCAAATATCACCTTGTGGAAAAAACCTTTAATGACTATATTGACAACGCCGCAGAAAAGATTAAGCACCTAGAAGAAGTTGTGCTAAAAAACGCTTTAGCTATTAAAGAAAAAACTGAAAAGGTAATTGCTAAGTACAATAAAGAATTAGATTTGCTTTCATTAGAGCTTCAAAACAAAACCGCTGAACAAAAAGCTATGGCGCTAACTAAAATGGAAGGTCAAGAAGATGAACTAGTCAAAAAGCTTAATAAGCTTTTTGAAAAAGAGCATAGCTTGATGGAAAAAATTACAGAAGTTGAGCGTGAACTTATTTCCATAGCAAGCAGAGACGACAGTATCCGCGTAGAAAAAGATGGTGAAAGCCTAACTTATACTCAGCTATTTATATCACTATTAAAAGAAGATTGCTCTTGCCGCTTTGACTCATTAACAACTGCGCAAAATGAAAAACAAATACTGCAAGATAGATATATTGCTTCTTTGCGTCTTGTGGCAAACCTAGAGCAAGAAATTGCCGACCTTAGTGTAGAAATTGCTAAAGCGCAAGCAAAAAAGGACGCTTTGTCAGAAATGATAGACACACTAAATAAAAACGCTGAATTTAATGCTGATACAAGCGATATTCAAGATGGCGACACTCTTTCTCAAGAAGAGCAAGATACAATGCTTGAGTATATTAAAGAAAATGAGCAAACTTACGACATTATAAAGACAAAGATTAGCATACTTAAAGATAATTTACAAAAAAATAAAGACTATTTAGATGACTATGATAAAAATCTTACAGCAAAAACGGCGCTTAGCGCTCAACTTAAAGAAAGTTTAGACTTACTAAACGCTAGCTTAAGCTATAAGGCAAACTATGATTATGTTGCAAAAGAAATAGAAAATATTAACTTAAAGCTAAAAACAGCTGAACAAAAACTAAGCTTAATAGATGCAATAAGCAAAAAAGATATAGATGCAATTGTAAACAAAAATGTAGATGTAAATAATGTTAGCGTATGTCAAAAAGTTAAAGCAATAATAGATTTTGAACAAACTCTAGCCTCTCTTTTTGATAATCCTTACCAAATGCTGCACCGTTTTATAGCATTTGACTTATCTTGCTGTCAAGAAGATAACTTGAATGACTTAAAAAACGTAGCGCAAGCTCTTAATTTAAGCATTATAGCCTGTAAATAAGTTATGTCAGATACTACAAAGGAAAATGTCCATAAAGGGCACAGAGAGCGTGTAAAGAAAGCAGTTTATGAAAAAGGCTTGGAAGGTATGCTGCCTCATCAGGTGCTGGAATACCTATTGTTTTTTGTCGTTCCCTATAAAGATACCAACGAAATCGCTCACCAGCTTATTCGTCAATTTAAGTCTTTTGACGGCGTGCTAGATGCTGAAGTAAATGAGCTTGCAAAAATTAAAGGCATGACTAGAAACGCAGCTTTGTTTTTACATACTTTGCCTGAAACCTTTAGCATTTACGCAAAGCATAAAAACACTCCAAAAAAAGTGCTTAATGTGCGCAATATCGTACCTTATTTGCGTTCGCTAGTAAGCTTAAAAAATAAAGAGTATTTTTACATAGTATGTTTAGATGCAAAAAACAGCGTCGTCCACACAGAAAAGCTAGCTTCAGGCAGCAACTCTGTTTTGCTCTCAGCTAAAGATATTGTTAAGGTGGCAATGCGCCATCAAGCAAAAAGCGTAATTATTTGTCACAATCACCCTTCTAATATTGTTTTGCCGTCTGATGCCGACATCAGAAGCACAGCAAGCATAAGACACACGCTTGCCGCTCTGGACATAAAACTTTTAGACCATATCATAATTGGAAATGACGCAGCTTACAGTTTCTTTTTAAAGTCTGTATTAGAATAAAAACTTAAAATCTTACGCTATACCTTTTCAATCGCTTTCTAATCTGCTTATAATGGGGAAATTCGCGCGCTAAATGCGTATAAAACCTTTTTGAATGGTTTTGCTCAAGCATATGACAAAGCCCATGAAAAACCACCATTTTAATGCTCTCTAAGTCGGCTTGAATAAGTTTTATGTTAAGCGTAATTGTATTTTTGGCTTTATTGTATAGCCCCCAGCTGACCATTGACCTTACCTTAAGGCTAGGAGGCGGAAAAAATCTCTATATCTAGCTACGTAATTATTAAGTATATCGCTAAATAAGTTATACGCTTCTTTTTTCTTATTGGCAAAAAAGGCATTTATAGTTTTTGCGCTGTAATTATTAAACTCTACCTTATTGCCAAGATAATATATAGTTGAATCACCTTTTTCTTTTAGCTTAGTTATTCTTTTTTCTATCCACTCAAGGTGACTTATTATAAATTTTTTAGCGCGGCAAGGGCCGTAGCCTATTGGCAAACTTAATGCAACTTTTGCAGTGGGATAAACTCTAAGGTAACATCTTTTTATGTTTTTTTCCGTTATCTCCACATCGCCAATTTTGTCTATGGTAAGTTTATATTTTTTCATTTTCAAAAACCTTATTATTTTCTATAATTATATATTAATTACATTTTTTTACAATGTTTGTTTTGTTTTTTTAATTTTCACTATTCTATATTATAGAATAGTGCCGACAAAAATAAGACAATGATTCTACCCTTTCGACAATTTTGTTCAAAATTATCCAAATTTTTGTTCAAAAATCATTTACGGCGCTTATTATTCGTGTTATGATGTTTCTATAAGCAATGTTTTTACTTAATTCAACGAAAAAGGAGTCATTATGAGAAAATTCAACATTATGCTTTGTGAAAGCAATCCTGCTGTTGTTAGCAACGCCACCAGTTTTTTTGCCGAAGATGCTTTTTTCACGCTGTTTTCCTGCACACGATACGATGATTATGCCCAGCAGTATACCCACCAGATTGATGCTGTAATTGTCGATTCCGACTTTCCAAACACAAAGGAAGTGCTTAGCGCGCTATACCCTGGTTGCAAAGCTATACTAACCTCCACAAGATTGCAAGATAACTTGCCTTCCTATATCAATGAAGCACCTGTGGACTGCAGATTTTTCAAGCCCTATTCTTTGGCCGATTTAAGAAACAGTCTTTTAACTTTGCTTAATGCAGGAGCTGCGCAAGTTAGATTATATCAAAACAAAAACATTGATGAAAGACTTAGCAATATATTTATTAGAGCTGGTATTCCGCCACATATTAAAGGCTACCAATTTTTACGCGAAGCAGTTAAGCTTTCCGTTAGCTACCCCGACATGATAAACTGTATTACCAAAAAGCTCTATCCAACGGTAGCTACCACCTTTAACACGAGCCCTAGCAAAGTAGAAAGAGCAATAAGACACGCCATTGAAGTTGCTTGGAATCGTGGCAAAATCGAGAACATAAATTCTATTTTTGGAATTAAGATATACGGCAAGGGCGAAAAACCAACAAATGGCGAACTTATAGCCCTTGTAGCCGACAAGATAATGATAGAGAGTAATAGCTCAAATTAACACTTGTCCTTCCCTTTATTTTGGGGCATTGCCCCGACCTTGACGCTGCCATGGCGTAAAAATATTAATAACCGTTACTTTTACGCTATGGCAGCAACTTCTCATTGTAGTTTTCTAGCTATAAAAGTTTATTTTACAAGGCTAAATTAAGCTCTTTTGCTAATGTTTCAAGCTATGTTTTACACTTTACAAATTATATTTATTATGCTACAATAGCAAAAAAAGCTAAGGGGCAATTAACTCAGCTGGTAGAGTGTCTTCTTGACGTGGAGAAAGTCAGCGGTTCGAGCCCGTTATTGCCCACCACTATCATAAAAGCGGCATAAAAAGAATTTCTTCTTTTGCCGCTTTTTTATTTATTAAAACCTAGAGAATATAATTTCTTAATTTATATCTATTGATAAAACTCTATTATATCTTTTCTTGTATTTATGCCATAGTTTTGCGGAATACCAGTATTTTTTAAATCTTTTCCTATAAATTCATCGCCTATAAAGTACTCAACATTTGCAAACTTTTCATACCATTTTAATACTTTATCGATATTTGGCGTATTTACTTTTAATATCTTTGCAAAACCTTTAACTATGCATAGGCCATATTGGAAGTCATTAGTAAAATATCTATTATTTTTATCTGGTATATATTCCCCATCGCTTACCTTTATCATAGGAGTCGTAATTGACTTAAAACTAGGTATGCTTGATAATTTTTGCGTCATTTCTTTGGCGTTTGTGACTTCATAATGCTCAAGCAATGATTTTACCTTTGATAAATCAAATTCATGCAATTCTTTACATATATTTAAAGACTCTTCATCACACGCTATAAGCATTTTAGAAGACTTATCATTCCATTCTTTATAAAAATAGCTTTGTCTTGGATAGGTTTTTCCCTCAAAGTAATCATAAAATAAATTATAAATTCTTGTGGTGTGCAGTATTTGGTTAGATGGCGTAAATGTTATGTTTAAATAATTAGGAAGAGTGTTACATGGCATATTAAAAAGCTCAGATATAAGCGTTGCTGTTTTTTTGGTTTTTTCCTTTGGCAAAACTGCAATATCTATGCTTTGCTTTCTGCTTTTATTCATAACAACTTTGCCATATTCTTTTATTCTAACTACGCTATGCACTCTCTGCATTCCAAAGATAACACATTTTTTTTCCTTAAACTTAGAGAGAATAAATTCCGTTCCGCCACTTCCTGGAATCATACCTATTATGGCGTTTTCTTGCACAAAGGGATATATTTGGTCTGCTAGCTTAGGCAATACATTTGCAGGAACTGTGATAAGTATAAGCTCTGCATCTTTTAAAGCTGTTTGTTTATCTGCCGTAATGTGATTTACATAAGCTGTTTTATTAGTATTATCGTTCCAGTCATCAATAATTATTTCATTGGAAAAAAGGTGGGCTTTTGTAGCTAGCAAGCTTATTTCGTGTTTTTTAGACAGCGATAATTCTGCGCTAATTAATGTGCCTAGATTGCCGCCTCCTATAACGCAAATTTTCATAATATATTCTCCGCCAATGTTGCTATTATCCGCTCATTATCTTTGCGTTCTCTTATGGCAAGCCTAATATATTCAGGCTTATCAAATGTGTCTTTTCTATATAAATCTTTTATAAGTATATTTTGTTTTTCCAACAAGTTTATTGCCGTTTGCGTGCTGTTTTTATTTAGCTTAAGCATTATAAAGTTTGCCTGAGAGTCATAAACTTTATAGCCTAGGCTTCTTAGCTTTGCTGTCATATGCTCTCTTTCTTCTGCCACTTTATCGCAAGCATTAAAATAATCTTTTTGATACAAAGTGATAATTTGCAAGAAATATTCGGCAAATGAATTTATGTTCCATACCGCCATATTCTCTCTAACAACTTTATTTATATTTTCATTTCCACACGCCATGATGCCAAGCCTTAAACCAGGAACGCCGTAAGACTTGCTTATGCTTTTTATCACTATCAAGTTGTGGTGTTTTTCCAAGATATCATCATTTATAAGCGTATATCTTATATCTTTTCTAGCAAAGTCTATAAAAGATTCGTCAAAAACCAAAAGCTTGTTTTGCCTATGACATTTGTCTATTATTTTTATGATATCGTCATATTTTATAAAGCTGCCGCTTGGATTATCGGGATTTATAATTACCATATTATCAACTTTGTCTATATGATTAAGTATGCTGTCTACCTCATAGCAGTAATCAGTTCGCGCAGTGTTTAGCTTTACTATTTCACAATCAGGAAAACATCTTATATACTCATTAAAAGTGGGTACGCACACACCTAATTTTCCTTTTATGACATATCTCAAAACATTTATAATTTCAGCAGCGCCATTGCCAACTAAAAGTTTATTGGCATCTACTCCAAACATTCTGCCAGCGTTTAGATTTTGAGTGTTTAATCCAGATGGATATTGACGCAATAAAGTATCATATTCGCTTATCATTTTTTCAGTCATCTTGTGGCTGGGAAAATATGGATTTACTAAGTAGCAGTAATCAAGTAAGCCGTCGTATCTCCAGTACCCACCATACTTATTTTGCATATGCCTTAACTTTTCTTCCCCTTTACTAAAAAGGGCGGTAGCTATATCATAATCTTGAGCATCGTCTATCTCATACCATTTTTCACTTGTCAAAATGTGGGCTTTAATTTGCGATTTAGCAATGTGAGATATTGCTTTAAGCACTGTTTCATAGTACTCATTTTCGCCATATGCAGCAATATACGCCGACAAAAATGGTATATATTGATTTTTTATAAACTCTTTTGAAAACTTGTAAATATTTACTGTCTTATAATAATCATTTATTTTACTATAATCAAAGTCTTTCTTTTCTATAAATTGTGTAATTGTGCCTTCGTCGGCAACATTTACCACTGTGCCGTCCATCCATGCTGCATACTTTGCAACTGTGGCAACATTTGCATTTTTATTATCTACTAATTGTTTTATAATGCTTTTATCGTAAATAAGGTCAGATTCTAGCAAAATAGTATCGTCTTTTGCAAAATATTCTTTTGCTAAGTATAGTGAATATATATTGTTTGTCTTGTCATAAATTTTGTTATCAATAAACTCAAACTCTATATCCTTATCATCTTTATATTTTTGCAAAAGGTACTTAATTAGGTTTTTCCCCTCATACCCTGTTACTATAATAAATTTTTTTATCCCAGCGTATTTTATTGCTTGAACTGCTCTATCTATAAGCTTTTCTCCTGCTACTTCAAGCATACATTTTGTATTATTATTGGTAAATTTACCCAATCTTTTTCCCATTCCCGCCGCCAACATTAATGCTTGCATATTATTTCTCCTTATATATGATTGGTACTACTTTTGTTTTACTCTGCTTTTTTATTTTCTAAGTTGTTTTCTTTCCATATCTTTAACATCAAATTTTTCAAATGGTAAATTTAAATCTATATATACAAAATTATGATGACTGCATCTTTTTTCTATTGGCGGCAATTGCATATAGTCGCCATATTCTGTTTTTAGATACTCATCTATCATTTGGGGCGCGTAAAAATAATGCTCTCTAAATTTTATTTTTTTTGGCTCACCGAATATTTCTTTTTTTACTATTTTTTTGTCTTTTGTTGAAGTTGCGCTCATGCTGACATACTTGCTTTTATTAAAGGATTTTTTTCTTAAATGTCTAGCAAGCCTGTTTTGCCACTTTTGAGTATTGAATAGCCTAGTTATATTAATAATTAGCTGTTTCCATAGCGCTCTTTTTTTATCTTCGAACATATCTGTAGTGCTATCTATCATTATTCTATATATTGTAGCTTTTTTTGTTCTCAAACGCGCCGACCTTATGCAATTGCCCATTCCGTCTAGCGGAAAAATATCAATATATACCCCGCCTACTCTATAATCATTTTTTTTGTTTGCTATCTCTACCAGCGTTGTGTCTGTATTAACAATTTTTGCAAAACTTAAAAAATAGTTTGGGGTATTATTATAGTTGTGTAAATCATAATGACTAGGCAAAATTTCTTTATAGGTTTTAAGCAGTCTATCATAATCTTCTCTTGGCATTACGACATCAAGGTCATCATCCCATGGTATAAAGTCGCCATGCCTTACTGCGCCTAGCAAAGAACCATAAGCAAGATAATACCTTAAATTATGCTCTTTGCAAATGCTATCAAACTCCACTAGCATTTGATACAAACAATCTTGCAGTTGCAATAATATTGTGTCTTTGTTGTTCATATTTTCTCCAATAAAAGCTTTATTTAACTTTTTCTTTTCTTCTTATTTTTACTTTATCGATAATTTCTTTAATCTCAGGTCTTAACATAAATGCGCACAAAACAGTAATGGCTAAAAACACCAGCAAATTATACACCCAGTTTAGTTCATTAAATACATATATTACTGCAGCCAGGATTGGTAAAAGAGCAGCAAAATACCAATGCTTTACTTTCATATTAATTTCTTTTTTTAATATTAAAGTACGAATAAGCACAGTAGCAGTAAAACCAGCTATAAAAGCGATATTTGCCGCCATTACTCCCATTATATTAATAAGGGCAAAAATAACGCCAATGTTTACAATAGCGCCTACAAGCGTTGAAATAAATATTGCATTATTTTTTTTGATTCCGCCAAAAATGCTTCCTAGAAAACTGCTTGCAATAGACATTATTGTGCCCGTTAGCGCAAGAGGAATAAGTACAATAGAATCGCTGTATTGCGCATTTATAAAGTTTGGGTAAATTATAAGCCCTAGCCTTATTAGCGGTATAAGTAATAATAGCCCCGCTATTAATATCCGCAAATACAAGTCAAACGCTTTAGTATAAAATATGCCTGTTGATTCTAGTTTATTGTCTCTAGAATAAGCAAGCTCTTGCCACGCAAGCTGAAAACAAGATGATACTAAATATAAAATTGATGTAAAGCGGCTTGCTATTGCAAGGTAGCCGTTATATTCAGAACCAAGAATTGTGGTTACAATAATTTTGTTAGATGAATTTAAAAACCAAAATGCAACTGAGTTTACGCATAACGGCAAAGAAAATTTTAGCATTTTTTTAAACAAATCTTTGTCAAAATATTTTTTGCTAAGATTAGTTAGCAGCTTACACTTGAATTCTAAAATTATAATATGAACAACCATAGCTATTATGCTGGAAATATATAGCGATTTATAATCCCACTTTAAAGCCAAAATAAATATTAGATTGCACGCGACCGTTACAATGGTAGATACAATTCCTGATGCTGCATATAAGCTGTTTGCTCCATATCCTCTTGTTATATAACCATATACATTATTTAAACAAAGCATAAAGCCATATATAATTATCCAGATAATATACTCAAACTCTAAAGTAAATGCGCCCAATATAGCAATTACTATATATAGGATTAGCGATATTAAAAATATAGCTAATCCCGAATAAATAGCGTATTTTTTATTGTCTTGTTCTTTTTGTTCAAACATAAAGCGCATTATGCCGCTGCCTATGTCTAGAAATAGTACGCTTGCAAAAAAGGTAATTACCGCTATCGATGAATCATAATAACCCATATCGGCGGCAGGAATATACTTTGTATAAAGTGGCAGCATAAAAAATACAATGATTTTTGATAAAACACTGCCTAGAAAATATGTTATCGTGGATTTAAAAATTCTTTTTTTGCCATTCATTTAGTTGATATTAAGCGCTTGTAATAATTTTAGAGCCATTTTGATGCCCGTTATTCTAGATAAGATATAAAATGCTCTATGCCCTATTTTTTTGCTATACTTTAATAACATAGCTACTTTCTTATATTTTTCAAGCGCTTCCTTTTGTTTGTTAGAGTCTAATTTGTTATAGTATCTAAAGGTGGAATAAATGCTTAGACCTAGTGCTAATTTAATAGATTTTTGCAAGGACTTAGATTGTTTTATAAAGTCTTGACTTGCTACTATATCATAGCTTATATCGCATATATGATTGATAGATTTTAACCCCATTGTATTCATTATTGAACAAGGGCGTTCAGAAACATAGTTATACCACCAATTATTAGTATATATAAAAGATTCAAGGCGCATTATCACTCTTAAAGTCCAGTCTAAGTCTTCGTGAATGTAGCCTTCTTTAAAAAACAAGTTGTTTTCTATAATAAATGCCCTTGACACTATATTCTTCCATACTGGACAAAGCCCATTGGTATGTTCTAAAAGTATAGTTTTTATATTATCGCTTGCTTCATAAAGATAATTGTCTTTTAATAGAGAGTTATTGCCTTCTATTTTAAAATGGTCTAAAAATATCCTTTTGTAATTAGCTATTAGTATATCTACTATTGGTTTTGAACTTAGGCTGTGCAGTATAGATGAAAGGTTGCCATCTACAGAATCGTCACTATCTACAAAAATAATATAATCTCCGGTAGCGTGCTTAATTCCAGTATTTCTTGCATTGGAAAGTCCACCGTTTTTTTGATGTATTACTTTTATTCTGTTGTCTTTCTTTGCAAAATCATCACAAATCTTTGGGCAATTATCAGGTGAGCCATCATCAACTAAAATGATTTCTAAATCGTCATACTGCAAGGCAAGTATACTAGATATGCAAGAAAAAAGGTGCTCTTCAACTTTATATACAGGCACTATTATAGAAAACTTCATACTACCTCCAGTATGGCACATATGGCATAATTCCTTGCCAATTTATGCTTAAACAATATATATAATATACCATACCGACAGCAATAATACAATAAGTAATGACTGCTCTTGGCTTCTTTGCTATGCAGTTTAATGCCTTAGGTAAAACAAGTAACAAGAATGGGGAAATATACCACGCAAGTCTGTTCATAATCTCTGCATAAAGCTGTCCAAGCACCGTAAAAAAGACTAGTAAACTAGTTAAAAAGTACAGCATTATAAAGTCTTTATCTCTTTTTTGATTATGGGCAAGAATAAATATTGCTGATACAAATAAAAAGATTGTGTAAGTAACTACGGGGGCCATTATGCCACCGCTTGGCGTGAAATACTTT
>JAAYOD010000038.1 GCA_012520515.1 Clostridiales bacterium | reverse complement strand
GCAATAGCTAAGGTGTCAGCCTTTGCCACGCTATACTTTTCTATAAGCTCAACGCTTTCTGTTCCAATACAATTTCTAAGCAATTTGGAAAAAGACGACCTGTCATTATTATAGCTTTTATAAAGGTTGGAATAAGAATGGTATTTGGCTAAAGGATTACTCACAATAACAGTTTCTGCTATCTCATCGTCTAAAATGCTAACAGTTATTTCTTGCATTCCTATGCTTACAGATATTCTGCATTCCGACAGCTTTCTTGCGATTTTTGTTTGACTAAAAGAATTTTGGTCAATTGTTATATCATAATCATCTTTTACTATTTTATCGCAAGCAAGGCGCAAACCAAAGTCTAGCTGTTCCTTGTTAAAAAACCTTTTATCAAGAGGGGTATGCTCTATATCTTTACAAGTAATCTTACACCGCCCGCATCTGCCTTGTCCTCCGCAAGGAAAAACAAATCCAAGCTCAGACAGCATAGACTTTAATGGCTGACCGTTATTCACTTTATACTCTTTACCGTTTATTACTATTGTTTTCATAGTTTGTATTATAACCTCAATTAACTTATTTTTCTATATTTGTCTTAGGCAAGTACATTTTGCCAAGCTTAGTCAGCATTTGAATAAAAGGCTTAAAACCAAATAAAATTGACACGAAACAGCTTGCTATGTGAACTATATAAAACTTAATGCCAGAAAGGTATAATGCTATAAACCTATCAAAAAAGTTTGCCTTTATACCGCCCCCTGTAAGCATATAAATAAAGGTACTTTGCATTCCAAATAATGCAGTAATCACACTTAGTGTAATTGCTATAAAAACAGGACGATTAATTTTACTTTTTTTCAATAAAAAAGAGACCATCACAACTGTTGGCCAATGTAATAAATAAGAGATTAGCCAACTTGGATTAAAGCCCCAAATAAGTATCTCTAAAAGGCAAAAAACAAGCGTTGCGCCCATTGATAGAGCTATGCCAAAAACATAAGTAAATGCAACTATAAGTAAGGTAATTATCTCTATGTTTGGCAAAAAAGATAGTAGCAGTTTTAAGGTAGATAAAAGCGCGCCAAAAAGCGCTATAAGCACCACCTTTTTTGTGTAAAAAATACCTTTATTCATCTTTTTTATGCCAACGCTATCATATAGCTTTCGCCATCAATTATTTTAAGGTCGCTTACACCAACTATAGAGCTTACAAACACAATGTCATTATACACTTTTTCCACTTTATACTCAGTGCTGTCTTGGTATTTGCCTATCGTTGTCAAAATAGCTATATAGCTATTGTCGCCACTTGGCGTTATGCCGTTTATTTCTGTAAGGTATGCGCCATATGAGCTATTTACTGCCGTAAAGGTAATTTTATTATCATCTTTAAGCTCATTTAATACATCGATAAGAAACTCACTTTCTGTTTTGTAATTGGAAAAAATTTTTTGGCTGTCCCCTTGCCCAATAACTAAAGTTATGTTCTTTATGCTTTTGTCTGGCTTAGCGCAAGACACCATAAAAACGCATAGCATAATAGCGCACAAAAAAATTAGTAAAATAGTAATACTTTTCTTGAAGAAAACTTTCATTGTTCATACCCTCCGTATATGTATTAAATACTTACAAGTGTCCTGACTCGGAACTAAAAAATAACTTTTAGCCGGCGTCCTTCCCTTTCGGTGGATAATCGCCATTTAATCCATACAGTAGCGGGGGCTGTGGGGTTTTCCCTTCCTTGTAAATGTATTTTCAAAAATTTAGTAAAGACTTTAGTTGTCTTGTTCTTGCTCTTGTTCCTGTTCTTGCTCTTCTATATCATCTCTAACTATATAAGATACTCTACCGGCTTTTTCTTCTT
>JAAYOD010000037.1 GCA_012520515.1 Clostridiales bacterium | reverse complement strand
GTTTGAAAAAATACTTTATTCTAAGCAAGAGCTGTATGAAGAGCAATTAAGAAAAGTGGGGCTAAAAGATGACAATGCATTTACTTGCACTTGTTATTTGCCCCAAGTTGGCAATGTTCCAAAAGAGGGCGATATTCTAAGCTGGGCGGAAAGCAGCGCAGTAGTTTTTGCAAACTCTGTGCTAGGCGCAAGGTGTAACAGAAACAGCGGTATGATAGACTTGTTTGGTTCTATTATTGGCTATGTGCCTTACTTTGGACTGGTGACAGACGAAGGTAGAAAAGCCACTTGGAAAGTTATTATTAAAACAACCAAAAAGCCAGAGGCTCAAATACTTGGCAGCGCAATTGGCATTAAAGTTATGGAAGATGTGCCCTACATTTATGGATTGGACAAGTTCTTAGGTCAAGAGCTTGACGAAAGCGCTATCTCTTACTTGAAAGATTTTGGAGCAGCGACGGCAAGCAATGGCGCAGTTGGACTTTACCATATCGATAATTTGACGCCAGAAGCTAAAAAATTAGGGGAAAAGCTGATAAAAGAGAATGCTAAAGAGTACATAATTGACGATGCTGAGCTTGAAAGAATATATAACAGTTATCCTGTTATGTGGAAGAAAAAAGATGCCAAGCCCAACCTTTGCTTTATAGGTTGTCCGCATTTGACGCTAGAGCAGCTTAACGATTGGACCGATAAATTAAATTCAGGTCTTAAAGAAAGCGGACAAAAGAAAGTCAAGGTTAGAACAATTATGACAGCCAGCCCCGATGTTGTAGAAGAGTTCAAAAAAGGTGACAAGTATGACACACTTATGTCTATTGGCGTAAAGCTTACTAGCATTTGCCCATTAATGTACACCAATAACCCTTTGACTAAGTCAAAAGCCATCATTACAAACAGTAACAAGCTTAGGACTTATTCCATAGCTAGATATTACAAGGACCAAGATATAATGAACATATTAACAAAAAAGGGGGGCAGAAAATGAAAACCTTTAAAGGCAGAGTTTTAGCAAAAGGAAGTTGGGAAGGCGAAGCAGTAGTAAGCCGTCAAGGCGTAAATACCTTAGCTACATTTCAAAAGAGCGCGCTTAGCGGTTCTAAACAAGTATATGTATCCGACCAAAACAACCCCGATATTTACGGCAAAAACATAACTGGCAAGGCTTTATGTTTACCTATCACAATAGGCTCAACGACAGGCGGATTGGTTATTCAGACCGTTTGCGCTATGAAAATAAATCCCAGCGCATACCTATTTAGCGAGCATATAGACAGCTTAGCTGCAAGCGGTATAGTGCTAGCTAGAATTTGGGAAGACAGCGACATAATCGCAATCGATATGTTGGGTGAAGAGTTTTTAAACACCGTTAAGACAGGTGACAGGATAAGAATTTCTGAAGATGGCACAGTGACAATTTTAACATAAATTAGCTTTGTGTTAAGAAAATGATAAAGTAAGAAAAAAACTGAAACGACATTGTTTCGGTTTTTTCTATTTATAAACGCATTTATATAAAATTTATATGACTCTTTTACTGTTGACCTGCAACTAAACGGTATTGTATAATAGAACTATATGAAGTGCTCAAATACCATAAGCAAAAAAGCGTATGCAAAAATTAATCTTGTGTTAAATATTGTTGGAATACAAGGCAAAATGCATCTAATTGATAGTATTGTGACCCCGTTTAACATTTATGACACAGTCCATATTGAAAAGAGAAAGGATAGAGAAATTTTTGTAAATTATACAAATGGTCAAAAGTTTGAAAACGATACTGCATATAAGATGGCAACGCTTATAACTAAAAGATATAAGCTTAGCGGTGTAAATATAGAAATAGAAAAAAGGATACCTCAAAAAGCAGGGATTGGCGGCTCTAGCGCTGACGCAGGCGCAGTAGCTAGGGGAATGCAACAGCTATTTGGCTTGCAAGAAATTCCTTTTGAGTTGTTGCTTGAAGTAGGAAGCGATGTGCCTTATATGTATCTAGGAGGCAACAAAAGGATACAAGGGGTAGGAGAAAAGGTGTCAAGCGTTAGTTTGCCAAAGCTTTACAAGGTGCTGGTGGTAGATGGTATAGGCGTAGATACCAAGCAAAGCTATCAAAACTATGACTTGTACGGCGGAGAGAATCAAGATATTGATAAATTTCTTGTAGATGTACACAACGGCTCTGCAACTTTTACAAATGCCTTGCAAAAAGGCAGTATGAAATTAAATAAAAACATAAAAGAATCAATACAAGCACTTAAAGAATGCGGTTTCGCAGCCTGTATGACGGGTAGCGGAAGCGGCGTTTTCGGAATAGAGTATGACAAGGCTAGTTTTGATTACAAACTAACGAAACTTATAAAAAGGCGACATGATTTGCAATTTTTTATAGGCTAAAGGAGTAAAGGATGGCAAGAAACACAACAGATTACCCGATTTACTTATTCAATGAAGGAACAAACTCTAAAGCATATAATTTTTTTAGACCGCAATATGTGGTTAAAAATAGAAAAAAGGTTTGGAGATTTAGGGTATGGGCGCCTAATGCAATTTCCGTTTCTGTTGTAGGCGATTTTAATAATTGGGACAGAGAAGCCAATCCTATGAAAAAGATATCAGCGACGGGAATTTGGGAAGCGTTTGTGAGAAACGCCAAGCGCTATGATGTGTATAAGTTTAGCATAGAGTGTTCTGACCACCAAATAAGATATAAGGCAGATCCTTATGCCACTCATGCTGAAACAGCGCCTGCTAACGGTTCAAAGATATACGATATAAGCAACTACAAATGGCGAGATGCTGAATATATGGCAAAAAGAAAGACAATAAACCATTATCAGCAACCTATGAATATATATGAGATGCATTTAGGTTCTTGGCGTGTGCATGATGACGGAAATTATTATTCTTATAGGGATTTGGCGGAAAGTTTAGTGCCTTATCTAAAGGAAATGGGATATACCCATGTGGAGATATTGCCTGTCACCGAACACCCTTATGACGGAAGCTGGGGATATCAATCCACAGGTTTTTTCGCACCGACATCTAGATATGGCACGCCTCATGATTTTATGTATTTTGTGGATAAATGCCACGAATATGACATAGGAGTAATAATGGACTTTGTTGTAAGCCACTTCCCAAAAGACGCTTTTGGTTTATATGAGTTTGACGGCACTTGTCTTTACGAATATAACGATACATATAAGCAAGAGCATAAAGGCTGGGGCACAAGAGTATTTGATTACAACAAGCCACAAGTAAGGAGTTTTCTCATAAGCGCAGTTAATTTTTGGATGGAATACTATCATATCGACGGCATGAGATTAGACGCAGTAGCTAGCATGCTGTATCTTAACTATGATAGAAAAGAAGGGGAATGGCAACCAAATGAATTTGGCGGAGAATATAATCTTGAAGCTATTTACTTTTTGCAAACGCTTAACAAAACCATACTTAGCAATTACCCCGATGTAATTATGATAGCTGAAGAAAGTACAGCTTTTCCTATGGTTACTATGCCGCCAGATGTAGGAGGGCTTGGTTTTAACTATAAGTGGAATATGGGTTGGATGAATGACACTCTAAGCTATGTCAAGCTAGACCCATTTTTCCGTAAAGGAAGCCACGACAAATTGACTTTTGGCATAAGCTATGCCTTTAATGAAAATTATATCTTGCCATTTAGCCATGATGAAGTTGTGCATGGCAAATCAAGTATGATAGGTAAAGTGCCAGGCAGCTATGAAGAAAAGTTTGCAGGATTAAAGACAGTTATGAGCTACCAAATGGCGCACCCTGGTAAAAAGCTTAACTTTATGGGCAATGAGTTTGGACAGTTTATTGAGTGGGATTATCACAAACAATTAGACTGGCTATTATTAGATTATCCTAGCCATAGGCTGTTTAGAAATTATATAAAAGACCTTAACTTCTTATATCTAAAAAACAAGCCTATGTATGAACTAGACTCTTCATACAACGGTTTTAGGTGGATAGTTGTAGACGACAAAATACAAAATGTCATAATTTTTAGCCGATATGATAAAGAGAAAAATCAAGTAATCTGCATTATGAATTTTTCCACCAAAGATAGAGAAAATTATGAGTTTGGAGTAGAGCGCGCAGGAGAGTATATAGAAGCGTTAAACTCTGACTGTGTTATCTATGGCGGTACAACGGAGCCAGGAATTAAGCATAAGACAATAAAAAAACCTAACCATAATCATCCAAATACCCTTAGTGTAACCATTAAGGGCAATTCAGCAATATTTCTTAAAAAAATATAAGGAGAGAGAAAAATGTTAAATACAAGAAAAGAATGTGTAGCAATGTTACTTGCAGGCGGACAGGGCACTAGGCTTGGCGCTCTGACGATGGAAGTTGCAAAGCCGGCAGTGCCTTTTGGAGGGAAATATCGCATTATCGACTTTCCCTTAAGCAATACAATAAATAGCGGTATAGAAACCATAGGTATACTTACCCAATACCAACCTTTTGAATTAAACCAATATATAGGTAATGGACAGCCGTGGGACTTAGATAGATTGAACGGCGGCGCTTTTGTTTTGCCACCATACCATAGAGGTAAGAGCGGAGAGTGGTATAAAGGCACAGCGAACGCAATTTATCAAAATATCAATTTTATAGATAGGTATAATCCAGAGTATGTGCTTATACTTAGCGGCGACCACATATACAAAATGGATTATAGCGATATGCTAGACAGCCACAAGAGCAATAACGCCGACTGCACTATTGCAGTGTTAAATGTTTCTATAGAAGAAGCTAGCAGATTTGGCATTATGAACACCTATGAAAACAATGAGATTTATGAGTTTGAAGAAAAGCCTAAAAAACCAAAATCAACAAAAGCTAGCATGGGCATATACATATTTACTTGGGATAAATTACGCGATTACCTTATAAGAGATGAGCAAAACAAAGACAGTTCTAACGACTTTGGTAAAAATATTATTCCTATGATGCTTAAAGATAAGCAAAGAATGTTTGCTTACGAATTCCAG
This sequence comes from Clostridiales bacterium, assembly GCA_012520515.1. Taxonomy (GTDB): domain Bacteria; phylum Bacillota; class Clostridia; order Christensenellales; family DTU072; genus CAG-1782. The sequence goes on along the minus strand of JAAYOD010000037.1, from coordinate 28,628 downwards.
GGATATTGGAAAGATGTAGGCACTATCTCTAGCTTGTGGGAAGCTAATATGGACTTGTTAAACCCTGAGAGCGGAATTAATCTAGATGACCGCAAGTGGAAAATATATGCGCGCAACAGCGCAGAACCGCCTCACTTTGTAGGTGAGAATGCCACAGTGGCAAACTCCATTATTTCTGAAGGTTGCGACATTGATGGAAAAATTGAAAATTCTATAATTTTCCATGGTTCTACAATAGCCAAAGGCGCAGAAATCAAAGATAGTATAATAATGCCTCATGCAGTTGTTGGAGCAAACGCGCGCATTTGCCATGCCATTGTTGGATGGAATTCTACTATTGGTGAAAACTGTGTAATTGGCGCACCGCAAACAGGACCGATTAATGGAGAATGGAATATAGCAGTTGTAGGTCCAGAAATGAATTTGGCAAAGAATAGCGTTGTCAAAGAGGGAGAAATGATAGGAGGTAACAAATAATGAAAGATATGATGAGCGTTTTATTCGCATCTGATAAAGAAAACAAGCTAAATGAGCTAACTTTACACAGAACAACAGCAAGCTTGCCTTTTGGCGGCAGATATCGTCTTATAGATTTTACGCTTAGTAATTTGGTTAACTCCGGCATAACTCAAATAGGAATTGTGGCAAGGAGCAACTATCAATCTCTTATGGACCATATACGCCAAGGCAGAGATTGGGATTTAAACAGGAAAAACGGCGGTATTAGCGTATTCCCGCCCTTTGTTTATAACTCAGCAAGGGAGATTTATAAAGGCAAAATTGAAGCGCTATACAGCATAATGGACTTTTTGACAAAGTCAAGAGAAGAGTATGTGCTAATAAGCAACTGCAATGTGGCGGCTAATATTAATTTTGAAAAAATGCTAGACAAGCATATAGAGTCAGGCGCAACGCTGTCTATGCTTTACCATAAGGCATTTACCACCACTTCTCGCCGTATAGTAATAAATATTGACGACAACAAAACAGTAACCGATATTTATGAAACAGAATACGCAGGCAAAGAAGAAAGCTTGATAAGCCTGAATATTTACATAATCAAAAAAGACGTGCTTATTGAACTAGTGCAAAAAGCTTATGCGCGCGGTTTTGTAAACTTTGAAAAAGACATTCTTTTTAAACTGGTTAGCGAAGGTAAGGTGTCGGCATTTGAAGTAGGTTGCTATGCGCCTATAATAGACGACATAAAATCATACTATGCTGAGAGTATGAATTTGCTAAAAGCGCAATTCCGCAATGAGTTGTTTGAAAATGTCAGCAAAATTTATACCAAGGTAAAAGACAGTGTGCCTACCGTTTATAAGGAAAAAGCAAAGGTAACAAACTCTTTGCTAGCCGACGGCTGTGAGATAAACGGACTTGTTGAAAACTCTATACTCTTTAGAAATGTAAAGATAGAGGAAGGCGCAGTTGTTAAGAACTCTATTGTTATGGAAAATGGCATTGTGGGCAAAAACAGCAGTCTAAAATATGCCATCACCGATAAGGATGTCACCATAACGGCAGACCGTGATATAAGCGGATTTATCACATATCCTATTGTTATAGTCAAAGGAAAGACAGTATAAGTTTTGACTTGATGCGATTTCGCAAAAAAATGAACTAGGAGAATTTTTCTAAGGAGGTTAGAAATGAAAGTATTATTTGCTACAAGTGAAGCTGGCCCATTTTTGAGAACAGGCGGACTTGGCGATGTTAGCGCGGCTCTACCCCGTGCGCTAGTAAAACAAAAGCAAGATGTCAGGGTAATTATGCCACTATATGACGCAATTAAGGATACATACCGCCAAACAATGCAGTTTCTTGGCAGCAAGGTGGTAACATTAGGTTGGAGACAGCAATATGCGGGTGTATATTCTTGCATATATGACGGTGTCACCTTCTATTTTATAGATAATGAATATTATTTCAAAAGATTTGGAGTATATGGACACTATGACGATGGAGAAAGATTTTCTTTCTTCTCAAAAGCAGTGCTTGAAGTGTTGCCACTATTAGATTTTTATCCAGCGGTTATTCATTGTAATGATTGGCAAACAGGGCTAATTCCCGTAATGCTAGACGCTTTTTATCGTGAAAAGTCCAAATATGCCAATATAAAAACCATAATAACCATTCATAACATAGAGTTCCAAGGCAGCATGGACAAAGTATGTATTTCCGATGTTTTTGGCATACCAGAAAGCCATAGAAACATTGTAGAATACGGTAACAACGCCAATATGCTTAAGGCAGGAATTGAAGCGGCTAACGCTGTGACGACGGTATCAAAAACCTATGCTAAGGAAATTCTTAATCCATACTATGCATATGGACTAGAGAGCATTCTTCGCCAAAGAAGCTACAAAATTCATGGCATTATAAACGGCATTGATACAGACTTATACAATCCATGGAAAGATAAGGCGCTCTTTAGTAGGTTTTCTGCAAATACCGTTGGCACTAGAAAGAAGCCAAACAAAACAGGATTGCAAGAAATGGTTAATCTACCTGTTGCAGACAAGCCAGTTATTGGCATGGTTACTAGGCTTACCAATCAAAAAGGGTTAGATTTAATAATGGAAGTGCTGGAAGAAATTCTTGATATGGAGTTGCAGATGATAATACTGGGCACCGGCGACTGGAAATATGAAGTAGCTCTGCAAGAAATGGCAAAGCGTTATAGCAACAAGCTTGCCGTTATTATAAACTTTAGTCAAGATATAGCCAGCAAAATTTATGCAGGCAGCGATATGTTCTTAATGCCAAGCAAATTTGAGCCATGCGGACTTAGCCAAATTATTGCTATGCGTTATGGCAGTGTGCCTATTGTTAGAGAGACAGGCGGACTAAACGATACAGTGTCTGCCTTTAATCCCGTAGACGGCACAGGAAGAGGATTTACATTTAAGACATACAACGCATACGATATGCTAGATGCTATACGCAGAGCTATCGCTACATATCATGACGGGGACAAGTGGGCTCAAGTTGTGTCAAATGCAATGAATGGCGATTATAGTTGGAAGGTGAGCGCAAAAGAATATATAGAATTATACAAAAGCATAATATAAACAATACACGAAGGAGAAGGATATGAATATTAGCAACAAAGAGTTTAAAGCGCTGGTTGAAAGAAAACTAGCCAAAATGTTTGGAGTTAATTATGAGGAAGCAAGTAAACAAGTAATGTATCGAGCGCTATGCTTGGTAGTAAAAGATTTAATAACAGAAAAAAGAGTAACTTTCAAAAAGCAAGTGAGAGCTGAGGGCATAAAACAAGTTTATTATATGTCTATGGAGTTTTTGCTAGGGCGCTCACTTAGAAACCACTTATATAATTGCGGCATATTAGATGTTGCAACCAAAGCTGTTAGCGAACTTGGCTTTGATATAGAAGAGCTTATAGAGATTGAGCCTGACGCAGGGCTTGGCAATGGCGGACTTGGAAGACTGGCAGCCGCTTATATGGACAGTTTGACATCACAAGGTTATGCTGCAGGCGGTTTTAGCATTCGCTATGACTATGGTATTTTTAAGCAAAAGATTGTGGACGGCTGGCAAATGGAGTTGCCTGATAACTGGCTTACCAATGGCGATGTGTGGCTAAATCCAAGAGAAGAAGACACCTTTGAAGTAAAATTCGGTGGTTATGTTGAAGAAAACTGGACAGACGGAAAACTGCAAGTAGAGCATAAAGGCGCAACGACTATTGTGGCTGTCCCGTACGATATGAATGTAACGGGATTTGAAAGTAATGCTGTCAACACCCTAAGGCTTTGGAGCGCAAGAGCGCCTATGGGCTTTGATATGAACCTATTTTCTAGGGGAGAGTATGTAAAAGCAATTGAAGCTAGAGCAATGGCAGAAGCTATTAGTAAGGTGCTTTATCCTGCCGATAATCATTATGAAGGCAAATCTTTGCGTTTGCGCCAACAATATTTCTTTGTGAGCGCAAGCATTCAAAGTATTATTAAAAAGCACTTAAAGTACAATCCGTCATTGGAAAACTTTAGTGAGAAAGTTGCTATCCATATTAATGATACTCATCCTACCCTTTGTATCCCAGAGCTTATGAGAATATTGCTGGACGAATACGGATATGACTGGGACAGCGCATGGGCAGTTATTTGTGATACTATTTCTTACACCAATCATACAGTTATGCAAGAAGCTTTGGAGACTTGGCCTCAAGATTTATTCCAATCACTATTGCCGCGTATTTATCAAATTGTACGCGAAATTAATCAACGCTATTGCGCTGAGCTTTGGAAATGCTACCCAAATCAATGGGACAAGATAGCGCAAAATGCCATAATGAGCGACGGGCATATAAAGATGGCAAATCTTTGCTTAGCGGCAAGCCATACCATAAACGGCGTGAGCGCACTGCATAGCAACATACTTAAAGAAACTATCTTTGCAGACTATTATTATATGGAGCCTGACAAGTTTACTAATGTCACCAATGGCATAACTCATAGAAGATGGGTTTGCGAAGCCAATCCAAAGTTGACAGAGTTCTTAAATAAGAGAATAGGTGATGAGTGGATAAGAGATGCAAAGCATTTAGAAAAGTTGTTAAAGTATCAAAACAACAGCAAAGCTATTGATGAACTTTTTGCAATAAAGAGAGAAAACAAAGTAAAACTTGCCAAGTATATTAAGGAGCATAACAATATAGATGTAAATCCTGATAGCATATTTGATGTGCAAGTTAAGCGTTTGCATGAGTATAAACGCCAGCACTTAAATTGCTTGCATATTATGGACTTGTACCTAAGGTTAAAGGAAAATCCAGACCTAGATATTGTGCCACGCACTTTTATTTTTGGAGCAAAAGCGGCAAGCAGTTATTACATGGCAAAACAAATAATAAAGCTTATTTGCGCGCTTGCTGACCTTATAAATAATGATAAAGACATCAAAGACAAAATTAAAGTGGTGTTCTTGGAAAATTACAGAGTGTCACTTGCAGAAATCATTATGCCTGCTAGCGATGTTAGTGAGCAAATTAGCGTTGCGGGTAAAGAAGCCAGCGGCACAGGCAATATGAAGTTTATGATAAATGGCGCGATTACCATAGGAACTATGGATGGGGCCAATGTGGAAATACACGAAAGAGTAGGCGACGAAAACATTTTTATCTTTGGAATGCGTTCCAACGAAGTGGCAAAGCTTTATGAAGAAGGATATCATGCCACGACATACTACAATCAAGATTATCGCATTAAGAGAATTATTGATATGTTGCGCAACGGTGTAGGCAATGAGAAGTTTATCGAACTTGCCGACAATTTGACCATAGGTAAAGGCGGAATAGGCGACCCATATATGGCGCTTGCAGATTTTGCTAGCTATGTAGATGCGCACAACGAACTTAATAATGCCTATCTTGACAAGTATCGCTGGGGCAAGATGAGTATGGTAAACATTGCTAAAGCTGGATTTTTCTCATCGGATAGAAGTGTGGAGGAGTATGCAACGCGCATTTGGAACCTTACAAAGGTATAACGAGACACTGCTATTTAATCCCTTAATTGAGCAATACAAAACACCCTTTGGCGCGGTAGCTACTGGCCAAAGGTTAGATATTTTGTTTCCTGTCAGGAGCGATGTAAAAGCGCAAAAAGTATTTATAATTATACGAAGCTCATTTTTCTTTGAGAGAATAGAGCTTAAGTATGATAATACCATAAATGACTACGACAATTTTTCAGGGCATATTTCTTTACAGCAGGCAGGAACATATTTTTATCGCTTTGAGATAGTGCAAGGCAATCATATCTTATTTGTGGGCAAAGATACAAATAGTCAAGCAATAATAAAAGACTGGATGCCAGAGTGGCAACTCTCTGTTTACAATAAAGATTATAAAACGCCAGACGAAATAAAAGGCGGAGTAGTTTATCATATTTTTGCAGACAGATTTTGCAAGAAAGGCCCTAGCTCTGTGTCTAAGCATGGAGTGCATAAAGAGTGGCATCAAGAAGTTACTATTGTAGATAGTGACGGCGTTTATAGAGCCAATGATTTTTATGGCGGGAATCTAAAAGGAATTGAAAGCAAACTGGACTATCTTAAAGACTTAGGTGTCACATGCATTTATTTGTCACCTATTTTTGAAAGCAGTAGCAACCATCGCTATGACACTGCAGATTACACCAAAATTGACAGAATGCTAGGTAGCGAAAAGGATTTTAAAAACTTAATTGATAGCGCTAAAGGAAAGGGAATCAGCATTATTTTAGATGGAGTATTTAACCATACTGGCGCTGATAGCATTTATTTTAACAAGTTTGGGCATTATGACAGCATAGGAGCTTATCAGTCCAAAGACAGTCCTTATTATGATTGGTACACTTTTATTAATTATCCTCATGAATATATGAGCTGGTGGGGGATTACTGTAGTTCCTACTGTTAAAAGAACGGCAAAAGGCTACCATGAGCTTATTGTTGGAGAAAAAGGCATCATTAATAAATGGCAAAGCTTTGGCATAAAGGGTTGGCGATTAGATGTAGTAGATGAGCTAACTAGTGAATTTTTAGAAAAGATATATAGTTGTATTAAGAAAAATGATAATGATTCTGTGGTAATAGGCGAAGTTTGGGAGGACGCTAGCACTAAGCACTCTTACGGCGAAGAAAGGAAGTATTTTCATGGCAATCAGCTAGATGGCGTAATGAACTATATCTTTAAAGAAGCAATCTTAGGCTATGTGCTTAACAATGACGCTAAGGACTTTATTGTAAAGGTTATGACCATTATTGAAAATTATCCAAAACAAAGCTTAGATGCATCGCTAAGCCTTATAGACAGCCATGACACATTCCGTGCAATAAATGCTCTAGCTGATGTAAATGTAGCTAATACTAGTAAAGAATATAGGTTAAATTACCGCTTAAGTGATGATGAGTATAGTTTGGCAAAGAAGAGATTAAAGATTGCAAGCCTATTACAATATTTTTTGCCAGGTGTGCCTAGCCTATATTATGGCGACGAAGTGGGCATGCAAGGCTTTGAAGACCCGATAAACCGCCGTCCTTTCCCTTGGGATAATATAGATAATGACTTATTAAATCACTATAAGTTTATGGGAAATTTACGCAAAAGTTATCGCCAAAACTTTATCGGAGATATACAGATTACTACATTAGACAATATGATTTGCATAGACCGTCAAGGACTTATGCTTATAGTAAACGCAGGTCAAGAAAAGCCTTTGGACCAAAATTATTATGATATGTTTTCTAAAAAAGTGGTGTCTAGTCTTGGCCAATATGAATTTTTAGTAACTGAAACGCCTTGAAATTATAGCATATTAAAACAAACACCCTTAATGATAATAATAGTATCCAGAGATACAAACTAGGCGTTAAACACGCCTTTTTTGTTAGGGGTATTTTGTATAAGTAGGGTTTGTTATTTTTACTATTTCATTTTTTATAAGCTGTGCGCAAGATGTTTTTATACTGCCGTTAAATATAAATAAAACACCTACAATTATGCCCATAATTATTGTGGATTTTGCGGTATTTAAAGAGCTAAATTTAATAATGGTAAAAACTGCCAATCCAAAAGAAATTACGCCAACTATAATTTGAACTATTCCATTTAGCGTTAAGGTTTTTGTTTTTTCTTTTGCTTTTGATAAATTGGCTCTTGCTAGAAAAAAACAAGATTTTATATAGGGAAAACTACACATAAACCCTATCATAAATACAAATGCCACACCAAATAATATAAGCGTGGTAAGCCCTTTCATTCCGCCAAAAAAGGTAGCGATTACCATATCGTAATTGTTGTTATAGCTTTGTAAAAACTTGGGCGTAATATTCAAAATTGGGCAAAGAATATAGAGCAGTGTAAAGACTATAAGCATGGAAAAAAATATGGCAAGCGCAAGGTCCAAAATGCCAGATAGAATCAGCCTTGCTTTAGCAGGGTTTTTACCGCTAGGGTTATTTGTCGTATACATAGTCCCCCTTAAAATCATTATACTTTGCAGTCAGAATTAATGCAACAATATTTAGATATTACCTGCTAGCTAGCTGCTTTTGTAAGTATTGCAATCTATTTGACATATAAACTCTTAAGTTATATAATATATAACAAATAAAAGTTAAGGAGCTTAACTTGATTTACGGTTTTATAGTGCAAATATTAAGCATTGTTGTAATGAACTGGACATTTTTTCTTACTGTCCAGGGCATTGTAATTTTCCGTAAATTCCTGCTATATGTTTGGAAAAAAGCCGCATTTTTTATAGCGGGAACGGTGGGCGGAATTTTTTCTTCCGTTGCCGTCGTTTTATCCTTAGTTTTAGGTATTGCTTTTATTTTTGGCAAAGAAGGCAGTATTTACATTAGCGAATATCAGCAAAATCATATATTCCCCCTTGTAAATGCTATTTGCTTGGAATTTGCTGAAATGATTATAGTTCTATTTAAGTTTTTCCTTGTAAATATCACCATGCTTAAAAAAAGCAAGACTACAATGGTAGAATTATTTATTGAGAAGACAAAATCACTTATTTCGGTCTTTAAAAAGCCCAATTTGGCTATGTTACAATAGAATTTTACTTATTTTTGCAATTCACATTATTTTCGCAAAAGTTGGCGAAGATTTTTTACAATGTTTCAAAATCAGGAGAAAAAATTATGCTAGTAATAAAAAATTTGAAAAAGAAATATCCGAATACAGATAAATATTCGGTAAACGATATATCATTAGAAGTAAAATCAGGAGAAATTTTTGGATTCTTGGGCAAAAATGGCGCAGGAAAATCCACTACTATAAAATGTTTGGCAGGTATTTTGCCATATGACGAAGGAAAAATATCTATATGCGGTTATGACCTTAAACAAGAGCCTATTAAAGCCAAACTCAATATGGGATATGTGCCAGATAATCACTCTGTGCTTGATAAACTAACGGGTAGAGAGTATGTAAATTATGTTGCTGACATTTATAGAGTAAGTCAAGAGCAAAGAGAAAAAATGCTAGATTATTATTTAGATGTATTCAATCTAAGGTTTGCAGTTGATAAGCAAATTAAAAGCTATTCTCATGGTATGAAGCAAAAAATTTGCCTAATATCTGCTCTGGTCCATCAGCCAAAACTTTGGGTGCTTGATGAGCCAATGCTAGGACTTGACCCGCAGTCTATGGCAGAAATAGTTTTGCAAATGCAAGCGCACGCCGCTAAAGGCAATGCTGTATTCTTTTCTTCCCATAACCTAGACCTTGTCAAAAAACTATGCCATCGTGTCGCCATTATTAATGACGGCAAGCTTTTTGATATCATAGAACTTGCCACCAACAAGGCAAATCAAGATAGTTTAGACGAAACATTTTATACAGCGACGGGCATGGACAGGGAAAAGATTAAGACTATTTTGGAGCTGGAAGATAGACGGGACAGCGCAAGCGATGCTGGAGGCAATGATGAATAATTTTCTGATTACTCTAAAGATGGAGTTCAGAGGAATATTCAATTTAGGAAAAGACCCCACCCAAAAAGCTTGGGGACTGTTTGCTCTGAACTTGATTTTTTCCGCCATCATCTATGTAGTTATGGTGGGCGGTATATATTTTGTATGTAAAATGATTTTGCAAGGTAATATTCCTATGAACTATGAATACCTTGCCGCAGCAACCTTTATAAGTATGGTTGTGCAGTTTGTAAGCGCTACTCAACAACTTGTCAAAGTGCTGTATTTTGATACTGATAATGAGCTATTAATCCGCTTTCCTTTAGAAGGCATAGAGTTATTTTTGGCAAAATCAGTATTCGTCTATATAAACACTTTGATAATAAGCATAGTATTTACATTGCCATTTTATGTGTTTTATGGAATTTTTAATGATATGGGAGGGTTTTTTTACATAAACAGCGTAACCACTGCTTTTATGATTAGCTTTATTCCTTTTTTCTTGGCAAGTTTAATTTCCGTTCCATTTATGCATTTAAATAACATAATTAGGAATAAATTCGGACTTAAACTGACGCTTATAATTTTGCTTATTGTCATAGGGTTTTCTTTGTATATGATGCTGCTTAGAGGAGTGCTTGAGTACTATCAAACACAAGAAGCAAACATGCTCTTTAGCGAAAAGACGCTAATGATGTTAAAAACAGTAGCTAAAGGTCTTGTGCCTGCAAGCTTGTTTGCCAATGTGCTTTATGGCGAAATGATTTGGCAAAGTATACTTATGATAGCTTTGCTTATAGCTGTTTTGGGATTAGCTAGTATGTACTTAGGCGCGCGTAGCTATTACCCAGTCTTACTAAAGAGCATTGAAAAAGGCAGAGAAGCTTTTCATAAAAAGACTAAAAATAAGCCAAGGAGCATTTTTGGAACTATTTTGTATACTGAGCTTATTGCTATTTTTAGGTCTTTTAATTATAGTTTTCAATACTTAGCTATGGCGATAGCAGCGCCTGTTATGGTGTTTTTCTGTAACAACTTAGCAGTTGCAGTAGGCGACAGCTCAGTAGGGGGCGCTATAATTCCTGGACTTACAATACTTGTTATTTTGATATTTGATACCATAATTGTAAGCTTTGCGTCCACCACCATAAGCCGAACGGGAGAAAACTTTTATTTTACCAAAATCATACCCGTCAGTTACCGTATGCAACTGCTTATAAAAATGGTGCTGTATATGATAGTGGCAGGGGGAAGCAACTTAATATCCTGTCTGTCAACTTGGATTATCTTTGGCGGAGAAAAGTACGGCAATTATATTGGAATTATTGATGTGCTAGGAATATTTGGCATTTCATTCTTTGTAATAATTTCATTGACGGCCATTGCCATTCTCAGCGATATGAAATCGCCCACTTTTGAAACTAATAGTGATGGCGATTTAGTGCAAGCCAACAAAAATGTTACAGGGACTATGGTGCTAGGTATTATTCTAAGTGTGCTTTTTGGCATTTTTGCCATGCTTTTTACCTATATACCAATGGGGGCGTGGAAAGCAGGCATAAATGGAGTATATATTGTGCTTAATACGCTCAGCTTTGTTATGGCTGTGGTAATGGTGCTAGTATTATTCCTTAATGCTGAAAAAAGATATGAAAAAATTGTGCCATAGGAGGTAAATATGAAAAAAATAGTAATTGCTATGTTGCTGATGTTGCCTCTTATCATAGTGGCGACGGTGTTATTAAGCGCTAACATTATTAGCGTAAATGTATATATTGCCGTACAAAAGGTGGAGCTTAACACAGATGATATTTTGATATTGCCTTTGTCGCAAGGTCAATATCAATTTAAAGCGACGGTTTATCCCACTGGGGCAAGAAATAAAAATGTTTTTTATGAGATAGAAAACTATGAAAGTTTTACCGATGACCAAGGAGTATCGGCGACTATCGACCAAAATGGTTTGGTAAAATTTAATAGTTATTGCGCCTTTGATGTGCTAGTTACCACAGAAGAAGGATATAAAACCGCCCGCTGTAATGTCATTGTTGAAAGCGGAGAAGTGGAAAGTGTAGATATAGTTTTGGATAGCTACAATGTGGAGGTAGGGGAGAGCGTAAGCATTTTGCCGACCTTTAATCCTATTGATGGACAAGCTGATAATCTAACTTGGTCTAGTAGTAATCCCGCTATTTTGCGTGTTGATAGAAACGGAATAATAACAGGCGTAAGTCAAGGCACAGCAGATATTACGGTATTTGTAAAAGATGATATATCCGCAACTAAAACCTTTACCGTTACAAAAGGCGTGACTACATTTGGTCAAGAGTTTAAGGTGTCTAGAAACTTTACTATAAGTGAAATAGCACCGTCAGACGAAATCTTGGTGCAAAGTGGCGGACATATAGAAGGAGACAATTTTATTTTTGACGATGATGTAGCTGTGCTTAGCATAGGCGGGCAAAGAGTTGTAATAACAAAGTGCCAGCCAAATGATATTGAGTTTGAGCATAGCGATATCTTAAGGCAAAAGCTAGTTAAATTAAATAGCGCGCCAATGTATCTAAATGTAGTTTATAGCGATGTGTTTAACTCATCTAAAGTTGAGGCCACTTACTCTACCAATAATGAGCTTGTAGCTACCATTTCTGCCAATGGCAAAATAAATGCAGTAGGGCGTGGTAAAGTTCAGCTTACAGCAAGCGCTCAAGGTAAAACGATAACTATTAATTTTGAAGTTGTGCAAGAGCTAAAGTATATTAGGCTTAACACCACAGACGGCGACGATAAAAAAGGTATAGCAGATAGCGCAGTCTATGGCAATATGTCCTATGTAAACGGTAAGTTTGTGCCATATGTTTTGGACTTGGGTATAAGTTATCCAGTTGAGTATGATTGGCAAGACTTTGAAATAAGCGTTAGCGATGAAAACATTGCTTATGTTGACGGGCATAGCATTGTGTTTAAAAATGCTGTAAAAGGCGAAAAATCATTGCAAATTATAGTAAAAGCAAAGCATTCTGCATATAAGTCAATGGAAGTTGCTGCAAGGCGAAATCTTACTATTGCAAATGCTGTAAATTGCAGCGACTATCAAAGTATGTATGCCGCAGGACAGGCAGGCTTAAGTATTTGTATGCTAAACAATATTGAGCTTGCAAAAACCGATAATGTTCTTAAAATAAAAGGAAATCTATATGGAAATGGCTATGAGTTAAGCGCGCTAAATAAAGAGCTTGGTCAAGAAGAGCCGTTAGTTACAGTTAATGCCGATAATGTAAAGGTTAGTAACATAAAAATTAGATGTGACGATGTCGTTAAAATGAATCAAGCTAACGGTTGTTCGGGCGTTGCGCTTTTGATAGGAGAGAAGCACCAATCTCAAAGATTTAATAAAATAGAAGTGGAATTTTGCATTTTGGGCGACAGCTTTTTTGGACTAGAGATGCACAACAGCGATGTCTATGTAAATGGCTGTATTATAAGAAACACCAGCAATTTTGGCATTTCTTTACCCAGTGGTCAAAACCCTAATATTGCAGATAAATGTGATTATAGCAATTTGCATATAAACAACAGCGTTATGAGTAACATTGTAGCTACAGCAGTAGGAATTGCAACAGGAGAAAACGCAATAGGCGGCGGTACGCTACCCAAGCAAAGCAATTTTTATAGTACGGGATTTTTAGATATTTATAACTGGCAGGACATTACTAGCGCAAGAATGCTAGATAGACCGCTTTTTGAAAATCCTGCTTTTGATGAACTGGTCAAAAGAATGCTTAACAATACGCTTGGCAATGAAGTGAAAAAACCTATTTACGATGACATTAGGTATGAAATGAATGGCAAAAGCTATATACACCTTGGTATCGTTACAGCTGGTGCGCTTTATGAGAGTACTTCTAAGGTGGAAATTGAAGACCCTAGGATAATAAAGTTTGATATAGAAGCGCTTGACGGAGTAGCTAAGATAGCAAAAACATTTAAGTTTGACTTCTATCCATGTGTGCTGTACATTTATGAAAATACTTCAGATATCGCTGCTGAGACAGAATTTTATGAGAATAAATGGTCATATAGAAGATTAAGAGGAGAAAAATCAATATAATGGAGAGCATAAGCGTAGTTCAAAAACTTGATAAAAAGACTTATTTTCGTTGCAGTATGTATTACCTAAAAAGGTTTTTAGGTCTGCGTGAAATTATACTGGTAACTTTGCTTTTTGCTGTATCTGTATGGCTGTATGCAGCATATGATATCTTTATTGCGCTTATCTTTTTTGGCGTGACGGCAGCGCTTATAATAATTGCCGTCGCGCTCTTTTTGATAACGGGAATTTTAGGTTATAAACATGATTATGAAAAGATGCAAACGGAATTTCATAAGCTGGATTTTTTGCAAGATAGACTTGTTGTAACTAGTCTAGATAAGGCAGGAGAGCCTATTTTTAGCGAAGATTTCCCATACCAAAAAATTGAGAAAATAGCATTGAGAAAAAATGAAATTTTTATTTATGCCGCAGTTGCTATAAATTATTATGTAACCCAAGAAAGTATGAAAGAAAATACTTTAGATGAGCTAAAAGAGTGGCTAATGGAAAAGGCTAGTCCTGACAAATTCAAAATTAAAAAGACAGTTAGAAGATTTCCTAAAAAGAAAAAAATTAAGCTGGGCGAAGAGTAATTAAAATAACAATATCTTAACAAAAGCGGCGGAGAAAATTCCACCTTTTTTGTTTTCTTTAACAAGCTTTGCAGACCTTATATTCTTTGCCCATATCTCTTTATGCCACGCGCTATATATATTATATATATAAATGTTAATTCTCTATTGCAATTTAGCTAGTTCTATGTTATATTATTTATAACTGTAATTATGTGCAGTTGTATTCAAAAATTTGTGCTGAAAGCGGAGGTTTAGCAAATGAATTATAGACGAGTAAGCGTTAGGCCCATACTAAGTATTTTATTAATACTTGTCTTGTTATGCGCTGTGTTTACGCTTGCTGCCTGTTCCGATAAAAAAATTGATGCTGTTGCAATTGAAGTGGTGCAAGACACCATTCCTGATGTGGCGACGGTAGGCGCTTTTGAAGTATCTCAGTTAAAACTAAAAGTTACAAGCGCCGACGGCAGTGAGCAAGAGATAGCAGTTACGCTATCTATGTTGGATACTGAATCCAAAAAAAGCTTGAAAGAACCGGGCGAGAAAAACATCAATGTTTTTTACCAAGGACAAGCTACCAACTTTACCATATTTTTGGTAGAAGAAGGCACTAAGACAGTAAGTGTTACTTTCTTAGGTCAAGACAGCACAGTACTTGCTAAAAAATACGCAGTAGCAGGCGACGCTATTGAAGCTCCGCAAGCTCCCGCCATTGAGGGGTTGATGTTTGACAGTTGGCGCAACAGAGATAACAGCCAAGAAGTAGACTTATCTTCAGTTTCTTCCAATTTGGTTGTGTACGCTCACTATACAGAAAACGCAGCAAGATATACCGTAAAGTTTTATGATTATAACAAAAATTTAGTAGAAACTTATGAAAACATTCCTCACAATTCAACCATTACCGCTCCAAATTGGGACAAACCTTCCGCAATTAAGTCTTATACCTGGAACTGGGATTTTATTAATCAAAAAGTAACGCAAAACACTTCTATTTACATGACAGTGGTATATGACACCTGTGATGTTAATTTTCAATATGCTTTCAGTGAAGATGGACAAAGATTTAATTTGTTTACCAAAAAGAGCGTAGAGCGCGGAAAAGCGCTTTCAAACGACGATTTACAAGATGCCATAGATGAGATGGCTGAAAAAAATATAGAATGGATTAAATGGTTAAACGCAGATAAACTAGCTACCAACACCGTTAAGGAATTTACTATAATCGCTCTTGCAAAATCATATACATACAAAGTTGAATTTATTGACCAAGACCATGCTACAGATTATATAGATTCTGGTCAAAGCTTTACAATGCCGCTAGATTGCAGGCATAGAGAGGGGCATGAGTTTGCAGGGCAATGGGAAGATGAAAATGGCGTAAGGTATACCGCAGGCAATTCTTATCAAATAAATGCAAATTTAAAATTAAAAGCTGTGTACACTAAAGTTCAAAACAATATTAAGTTTATCTTTAACTTTGAAGAACTTGAAGACGAAGACGGCAATATGCTTTCTCAAGAAGTCATTCGCACCGTTAGCGATATAGATATAAACGCAGAGTATCTAGAAGCTCTGCTAGAAGAGCTAAAACAAGAAAATACTGCCAACTATGAAATTAAGAGTTTTGGAAAACAAGGCGATGATTATGTTATAGTTTGTGAAGATGCAGAGCAAAGATTAAGTTATGTTCTAGACGGCAACGGATATATTGTTGATGGATACAATCCCCCAGCTGAACAAGAAATTTTGCTTAATATAGAGATTGCTAACAAATATAACGATAAGCCTGTTGTGGGAATTGCAGATGGAGTATTTAGCAGCAGTGTTCATGGCTACAGCTTAAAAATAAATACCCTTACCTTGCCGGATAGCCTACTTGCTATTGGCAAAGATGCATTTAATGGAGCTACATTCTTAAAGGACATCACTATTCCTTCTAAAGTTAGTTCATTAGGCGAAGGCGCATTTATGAATGCATCAACTCCTTTAATTGAAGATAGTGAAGAAAGCCAAGAAAGAATAGAAATATCTGTTACCATACTAGGCGATGCGCTTACAGCTATTAGTAAGAATGCATTTTATGGCTTTTTAGGTTTACAAAATGTTGTTTTGCCAAGTAGCGTAACTACAATTAGTCAAAGCGCTTTCGCTGAGTGCAAGGACCTAAATCAAATAAACCTTGACGATGTAATAAGCATACAAGAGTCAGCTTTTGATAACTGTATCGTTTTAGGCGATATTGGCAGTCTAGCAAATGTTGCAGATATAGCAGATTTTGCTTTTAGAGCCACAGCTATTGTTGATGTTTCTTTAGACAATCTAACCAGCATTGGCACACAAGTATTTTTGATGACTGAAAAGCTAAATACTCTTGAAATTGGCACTCTAGCTGATGGAACAATTACATTTGACTTTGCTAACATAATGGGTAGCAATGTTAAAACTCTTATTCTTGGCTCAGGCGTAACGGCGCTAACAAACACCATTGGTGAAAAGTTTGCTTCTATTGGCAAGCTAGACGCAAGTGGTGTATATGCTATAAGCAAGCTTACGGCAATTAGCTTTGCAAAAGAAATAGAAAATATAGATGTATCCACATTTAACCAATTCCCACGCATAAAGACAGTTGATATAGTAGGGGAAAGTGATTATGTTGTGGACACTAACGCTTTATTTAAAGGAGATACACTAATATATTATCCGCCAGGAGTTTATGGCGACTATGTAGTGCCTAATAAGGTAAATGGCGTTGACATAACAAAAATTGCAAATGATGCTTTTGTTATGGCAAACCTTTACAAGCTTGTATTGCAAGAAAATATTTCCGAAATCGGCAATACCAATTGCGCAATGCTAAGCTTGGTAGAAATGTCTCTTGCTACACTGGAAGTGTTGTTTGGGCAATCTGTAGAGCTTACAGAAAGCGTTTCAATACAAGATATATTAGATACGTTAGATGCAAAGTTTGCTGACGGCGTAACTTATTATATAAACAGCTATGAAGAAGCAGATGAAGAGAAAGTCGACGCGCTTGTGAATGGCGCAAACGGACGCTTTATTGTTGAACTAGGCGCTGTGTCAAGTTATTTTGATGAGCAAAGCAGATTGCTTTATACCGTGGATAACGATATAGCTACCGTTATTGGCGGAGATAAAACGGTTACTGCTATTGCTATTCCTGCCACTTTGGGCGGATATACAGTAAGCTACATAAGAAATGGCGCATTTAATGGATATGCTGACTTAAAGGAATTACATATTGAAGCTATTTTGAATAACTTAGCTTTGTCATCTGATACATTTGCAGGCTGTGTAAGTTTAGAAGAAATAACTTTGGCAGGCCTTATAAATGTCGACAATATTAATTATAACCTATTTAACGATACTAAGCTTTATAGTGAGAATGCCATAATAATTTTGGCAGGAATACCAGTTGCGTACAATAGAGATTTTACCACTATAAAAGAAAGCAATTTAGAAGGAGCTACCATTATTCCTAAAGAATTCTTTAAAGGTTGCGATAGCCTTGAAGAAATTACCTTGCCAAATAGCATAATTGAAATTAATGATAATGCGTTTGAAGGGTGCAATTCTTTAACTACAATAAACCTAAACGCTGTTACAAAGACAGGTAAATATATCTTTAAGGATTGTACAGCGCTAGAATCTATTGTAATTCCTTTAGCTATAAACGACGGCAGTTTATCTCTTGGAATGTTTTACGGTTGCGCTAATTTAACAAGCGTTACTATGGATGAAGTCAATAGGTTTGGTCACGACAACGGCAAATCATATGCGTTTTATGGTTGTGAAAGCTTGGTAGACATTAGTTTCTTGTATGGGTTTATGGGCATTATTTATGAAAATGCTTTTGATGGTTGCAGCTCTATTACAGCTGTAAATCTAACTGTTGACGCCTCAGGAAACACCACCGATAAGTTTACTGAAATTAGAGCAAACGCTTTTGCTAACTGCACAAGCTTAGTTTATCTAGAGTTTGGCACAATAAGCGTGCTTGGAGCAAATGCCTTTAATAATACTGCACTAGAAACAATAAGGATAAAAGGCGCAGGCGGAATTTTTGCTAAAGGGCAAACAATAGCCATAGGCGTATTCCCCGCAGATGTTATATTATATATTGATAATGTAGATAGCAGTGTTGTAAACAATGTGCTTGCAAATTATCCTAATCGCACCATGGTAGAGCCAAGAATTACTTTTGAAATGCTAAATGGGTATGCCGCTGGCTCTAATGAGCTTAATATGGTTGCAGTGTCTGCTTCATATTTAGAAACAGCGCCGCAAGCGCCGCAATTTGACGATTATGTTTTTGTAAATTGGTTTGTGGAAGTTGATGGTGTAGATGTCAAAGCGCAATTCCCTATGACATTTAAAGTAAACACTACACTTAAAGCAAAATATTTCTCTACTGCGCGTGGCTCAATAGTAGATGGCAATCTAGAATTAATAAAAGATAACAAGTATAGATTAGCTAGCTATTCATCTCAAGATGACATAGCGTATATACCATATGAGTATAGAAATGATGATAACAAAATTTGCTATATACAAGAAATTGATTTGAGCATATTTGCAACCACTAGCATAAAAAGACTTGTAATTCCTGAAGGTGTGACAAAGCTAACGGGCACACTTAATGGCAGCTTGGTATCCTATATTAAGATAGCGAGCTCAGTAACAGATATTACAAGCGCAAATGCATTTACCAATATGAGCAATCTTGATATAGAGTGGGCGAACGATAGTAACTTAATAAATGCTTCTCTATCTGCCTTTGTGGGTAGCAAGTGGTATAAAGATACTAGCAATAAAGCAAAAACAGGCTTTAATAACCGCTTTGTAATTGCAGGCAGACTTGCTATTGAATATATACCTGCACCAAATAGCACGGACAAGATAATTAAAGTGCATAGCGAAGTTCTTAAGTTAAACGATAACTTGTTCTCAGTAGAAAACAGCAGCTTGTATGCAGCTGTCACCACAGTTACATTTAACGATGAACTAAAATTTATTGGCAGTGGCAGTTTGGCAGGTCTTACCAATTTAATCACTATCAACTATCACTCAATAGCCGCAAATTCAGCAATAGAAAATGTAACACTTAATGCTTTCCCATCTAGTTGGGTGGAAAAACAAAACCAAATAATTGTGGGCAAGATTTTCTTAAAGTATCGCGGAATTTTCTATACAGATAAATTTACGCTAGCTGAACATATAACCACAATTGCGCCAAGCGCTTTTGAAAACGCAAAAATCAAAGAGATAGTCTTTAGCAATAATGTTACTACGATAGGCGATTATGCGTTTAGAAACAGCGATTTGCAAAAAATAGTGTTGCCAGCTTCCATAAACTCAATGGGAGAAGGTGTGTTCCAAGGCTGCAAAGATTTACAAACAGCCGATTTGAGTGCAGCAAACATGACAGAATTGCCAATAGCTACTTTCTCTGGTTGCACCAACTTACTTGACCTTAAGTTAAGCAACAAGGTAACTAAAATAGGCGCAAACAGCTTGCAAAGCTGCGCTAAATTAAGAGATATTTCCGCCAATGGCTTGATAGACACAACAGGGCTTAACCTAAGCGGATTGGCTAGTACAGCATGGTATAGAGGAACAAATCAAGAAAAAGGTTCGCACCTTGTGCTTGGTAAAGTTTATGTCAAGTATGTAGTTGGAAGCAATCCCGACAAAAATGACGACGGACTTATTGAAGTTGAAATACCTGAAGGCGTTGTGGTAATTTTGTCAGAAGCCTTCATGGGAGTAGCTGATTTGGGCAAAGTTATTATTCCTCAATCGGTACAAACCATTGAAGCCAATTCATTTAAGAATACTTTACGCTTAGAAGAAGTTGTAATTGCTGCTAATTCTGAATTAGAAACCATAGGAGATGGAGCTTTTGCTCAAACCAAACATCTAACAGAAATCACTCTTCCGCAAGGTCTAGTAACTATTGGCAGAAATGCTTTTGATGGCTCTATGTTAAAGTCTATTATGATTCCGCATTCTGTGACGACAATAGGCGAAAGAGCATTTGCTGACAACAAATTAGAAACTGTGGTGTTAGGAAAAGGACTTAACTCCATAGGAGCAAACGCTTTTGCTGGCAACAATGAATTATATAAGGTAGAGTGGAGTCTAGAAGTTGTCAAAATGAATAACGAAATTGACAATAAAATAAATGTAGACACTGTTAAGCAGCTTTATTATATGTATTTAGCAAGCAAGACAGAGAGCGACGAATATTCATTAACTGCTCAATATGTTGACGGGATTTTCTCTCGTTCAAGCTTGATTCCTATTAGACTTTATATACCTAGTGAAGCTTATGTCATTGTAACTTCAGGAATATATGAATATCTATCAATATGGGTAGATAGCAATAATAAGTATTTTGAAATAATAAAAGAAGGCGAACTGCCCGAAGTTTCTTTTGACCAAGATGGTTACATTATGCAAAGTTTCCGTACAGAGCTAATAGAAGAAGGATTCTTAAAGAAACCCTCTAAGACTAACCATACCTTTAAGTATTGGGAAGTTAATGGTCAAGAAGTTACATTCCCTTATCATGTAAAAGGAGATGTAGAGTTTGTAGCTGTATGGGAATCCAATCAAAAGTCTTACTCAGACAGAGATGGAGAGGGCTATATCGACGGTTTGCTTTACGAAGGAAACATAGCTGACGGCGTGGAAGTTTCTTATAATATTATAGGTATAAGAGAAGAACTAAGCGTTATGTATGTTCCAAGCACTTTAGACGATAGACCCATAGTTGGATTTAACTTTGAGGCGGGCACTGCTGACAATGTGAAAAAAATAATATTTACAAAGGCTAGCAACTTCTTTAGGTTGGAAACAAACATTTTTGCCGCATTTACCAATTTGGAATGGGTAGAGCTTTATGATACAAATATGTCCAATATCAACTACAAAGTAGAAAATGGCGCTATGTACTCTATCGATGGCAAGGAACTTGTGGCATACTTTATCCAAAAGACTAAGGACGATAAAATCATAACGGAATTTGAAATACCTGAAGGTGTTGAAAAGATACTTCCCAACGCTTTTATAAATAGCGGACTTAGCTCAATAACTATTCCTAATACAGTTACCTCAATTGGCAAACTTGCTTTCAATGATGATATAGAAAACCTTGAATTTGCAAGCGACATATTCCTAACTGATGTAACTAGAGAGTCTGTTGAGAATACTATCTGGTATGCTGATAAGAGCTGGGAACCCTATGAGTTTAACAATAGCCCTGTAGGAAAATTCTATGCAGTAGCCAACATACTTTTGACTTATCATGAGCAAAGTCAAACGCACATATTAGAATTGCCAAATATGGTAAACGGATTTGCTATTACTGTGCTTGCAAGCAATTTAAGCTGTGACTATGACTTAGAAAATCCTCGTGAAAATCCTTATGACCTTATAGTATTGCCAAGCTCATTGAGAAAAATTAATTCTAGTAGCTTTGCTGGCATTGACGCATATAACTTTGATGGTCAAGAATGCGCGGAAACTTTAGTTGATATTGCCGATGACGCATTTGGTGAAGATTCTGAATACATAAAGAATACTACAAGTGAAGATGGTCTTATTGTTCTTGGTAAAGTACTTTTACGCTATAAAAACACGGCTGCTGAGCTTGACTTGACCAAAATTGAAAAAACAAAGAATATCACAACCATTGCAAAACAAGCGTTTATGGGCACACAGTTCTCAAAAATAACATTGCCTAATACCTTGACATATATAGCAGATGAAGCGTTTTTATCAAACACCAATCTGTCAGAAATCAACATTCCTGCCAATGTCAAGAGCATAGGAGCAAGTGCATTCCAGCACTGTACAGGACTTAAAAAGGTTATATTTGCAGAAAATAGCGCAATGGAGCATATTGGCGCAAGCAGCTTTGCTAATTGCTACAATCTTACTGGCATTAATATACCTTATACGGTAACTGCTATTGATGAAAATGCATTCAGCAACTGTATCACGCTAAGAACGGTGAATTTTGATAAGATTACAGAAACCGCTAATCCTGATACAGGCGACACAGTTATAGAAATTATAAACAAGAGCTTGTTAACTAGCCTAGGCGCAAGCGCATTCCAAGATTGCGCAGCGCTAACTTCAATCAGCATTCCTAACGGACTTACTGAGATTAAGGAAAGCACATTTAAAGATTGTGTATCCTTAGTGAATGTAGCCTTTGAAACTGATAAGAGCAAAGTTAAGGTTATTAGAAAAGAAGCATTTTTAGGCTGTGTGTCTCTAGGTAGCATAATCGATGTAGATAATCCAAGCCTTATTACGCTGTCATTGCCAAATGCTCTTACCCATGTGGAAGATAGTGCATTTGCTGGGTGTGAAGGGCTATATGGTGTGGCATTTAACTACAACATCAATAGGATAGGCAAGGAAGTATTCTTAGGCTGTCTAAAGCTTACAAAGATAGAGATTTATGCAGATACTCCACCTGTGCTAGGAGAAAATGCTTTAATGCGCGCTAGGCCTACCGACGAGAAACAACCTTATTATAACTTGCGTATCTATGTTAAGAGAGATAGCAAGGATAAGATATATGGTGATTATCTAAATTACTGGTCAGAATATGAAGCTAATATATTCAAGATAGGAAATTATGCAAGCTTAACCTATCAATACACTGAAGGCGGCAGTTCATTACCTCCTATTGTTGTACCCATTGACCAGCTTAAAGATGTATATGTCAATCTAAAATATTCATTCCCCAACAGAGTGGAAGTAACAAGTTGGATATTTGACCAAATAGACGGTGGCAATACAGAGATTTACGGCGCAAGCCGAGCTAAGAAACTGCTAGGCGCAGAAGATTATCAAAGACAGCACAATCCTAAAACTTCTACCTATGATATCATTTTGGTTGTGGACTATGATATGGTACTTGCCAACGCTCTAGATTCATAAAAAAAGTTGAATAAAACAGCTAGAAAGAAACGAAGCCATAATAGCTTCGTTTCTTTTATTTTGAAAGGAATTTTTAGTGTTTATAATAATTTAAAAAATAGTAGTAATTTTTATTGACAATACTAAGCCTAGAATATATAATACAAACCATGGTGAAGTTTAGTAAGTGTAACTTATAAGTTTGTTAATTGTAAACAAAGGGGCTAAAAATGGATATTGGAGCAAAGATTAAAGCTATAAGGCTGCAAAGGGGGCTTACGCAGGAAGAGCTTGCCCACAGATGCGAGCTTACAAAAGGCTATATAAGTCAATTAGAAAATGAAATAGCGTCACCGTCTATTGCTACATTGATGGACATACTAAATGTGCTAGGCGTTACTTTGCAATCATTTTTTACCGAACCTAAAAAAGAGAAGATAGTTTTTGGAAAGAACGATTTTTTTGAAAGTAAAAACGGTAGCGGAAAAAATCTTTGGCTTATTCCCAACTCTCAAAAGAATGAAATGGAACCTATAATCTTGGAATTGCCGCAAGGGGGCGAAAGCGAATTAAGACTACCATTTGAAGGAGAAGAGTTTGGATATATTCTTGAAGGCAGAGTAGAGATAGAGCTAGGAAATCAAAAGTTTGTGTATAAGGCAAAAAAAGGGGAAGCCTTTTACATTGACGGCAAGTATGAGCATAAGCTACGAAATATTTTTAAGGGCAGAAGTCGCGTGCTTTGGGTGACAACGCCAAGCAATTTTTAAAATAAAGGTCAGGAGAGTGTACTTATGGTATCTAAAGAAAACAAAATTATTGAAGTAAAAAAACTCACTAAAGAATTTGACGGCATTGCCGCGGTAAAAGATGTAAGCTTCTCTATAAAAAAGGGAGAGTTTGTTACGCTGCTTGGTCCAAGCGGTTGCGGTAAAAGCACTTTACTAAGAATGATAGCAGGCTTTGAAAAGCCAACAAGCGGCAGTATCATGTTAAATGGAGAAGATATTACTGCTATACCGCCCCATAAACGCCCTGTAAACACTGTATTTCAAAAATATGCGTTGTTCCCCCACCTTAATGTATACAACAATATAGCATTTGGTTTGAAGCTAAAAGAAGTGCCAACAGGAGAAATTATCACCCATAAAAAAACAGGTGAAAAATATGAAAAAATGCGTAAGCTTTCAAAAGCAGAAATTGACCAAAAGGTCAACCGTGTGCTAAAGCTAGTAGATTTGGAAGACTATGGCTATCGTAATGTAAATAGTTTAAGCGGCGGACAGCAACAAAGAGTGGCAATTGCTAGAGCCATAGTAAACGAACCGCAAATTCTGCTTCTAGATGAACCGCTTGGTGCGTTAGACTTAAAAATGCGTAAGGATATGCAAATGGAGCTTATGAATATGCATAAAACCTTAGGCATAACTTTTATTTATGTCACTCACGACCAAGAAGAAGCACTCACTATGAGCGATACCATTATAGTTATGCGCCATGGAGAAATTCAGCAAATTGGCACTTCGCAAAAAATTTATGATGAACCAGCCAACTCATTTGTAGCTGACTTTATTGGAGAGAGTAATATATTTAGTGGACTTATGCTACAAGACCGCTTGGTTTACTTTTGTGAACATACCTTTGAATGTGTGGATACTGGATTTAAGAAAAATCAACCTATTGATGTAATTATTCGCCCCGAAGATATCTTTATTATAAAAGGCGACGAAGAAAAGTTAAGCAAAGCCATGGTTAGAGCAACAGTAAACTCTTGCGTTTTCAAAGGTGACCATTATCAAATTATTGCAGCTATTAAAGGCGAAACAGAAGTAAATGAAATTTTAATATTTGACAATGTGCAATGCGCTGAAGGTGAAGAGGTAGGTCTGTTTATCAAGCCTTTTGATATTCATATTATGAATAAATTCCGTGTAATTAATGAGATAGAAACGGAAATGTGGGATGAATATGTCGTAGAAATTTGCGGCGGCAAGTTTGAATGCAATAGTGATTTGCCATCAGGAACTAAAGTTAGAGTGAAAATTGACTTTGACGATATCCAAATCTGTGATGATGAAGAAGACGGTGTCATTGGCGCTACCGTTGTAAACACCATATACAAGGGAAGTTATTATCAATGCATTTTGCGTACTGATGACTATTATGATTTCTTTGCAGATACAGAAGATGATTGGCTAAAAGGTGACCGCGTGGGCATAAATGTAGCTAAAGACAAAATTATTATTGAAAAGGTAGAAGAAAGTGATGAAGACTAGCATTTTTAATTCAATATGGCTAAGAGCAAAAAACTTTAGAATGACAAGAAAGGTTTTTAGCTACCCCTATATTTTGTTTTTATTGTTTTTTGTGGTAATACCTGCTGCGCTAATTTTGGTGTATGCGTTTTTAGATAGTAGCAATAACTTAACTTTTGGTAATTTTATATCCATATTTACAGATGGCGCAAGCTTAAAGGTGCTGTTAACTTCACTGCTTGTAGGAGTGGTAACTACTGTGCTATGTTTTATCTTAGGATACCCTGTTGCGTATATACTAAGCCGTAAAAAGTCAGGCAAATTTATGGTGCTGTTATTTGTACTGCCTATGTGGGTAAATTTCCTTATCAGAACTCTTGCTACCAAAGCTATCTTTGTAGCACTAGATGTGGAACTAGGCATGGGAACGGTAATTTTTGGCATGGTATATAACTATTTGCCTTTTATGATTTTGCCTTTACACACTATATTAACAAGTATAGACACATCATATGAAGAAGCAGCAAAAGATTTGGGCGCAGACCGTATAACAGTCTTTATAAAGACCACTTTGCCACTAAGCATACCTGGCATACTTAGCGGTATTACTATGGTTTTTATACCCACAATTAGCACATTTGCTATAAGTCAGCTTTTAAGTGACTATACAATATTTTTGTTTGGCGACAGCATTCATACCAAATTTAACAATAATTTATACGGCGTAGGCAGCGTTATGAGCTTAATTATGCTAATTTTTGTTGTGCTAAGCAATATTGTCATTAGCAAAGTCAGCGGCAAACAACAGCAAGGAGGGAGTAACCTATGGTAAAGAAGATATTAGAAAAAGGATATTTAGGTTTAATCCTTGCTTTGTTATATGCGCCTATATTGTTTATTATTGTGTTTTCCTTTAGCAATTCAGCGACATTTACCTTTAAAGAAGGTTTTACCCTAGAAGCGTATAGGTCTATATTTACATCTAGTCAAACTCCAGGGCTGTTGCAAGCGTTAAAAAATACATTTTTGATAGCTATTGTGTCTAGTGTGGTTGCAACCATACTTGGCAGTACTGCAAGTATAGGTATCTTTAGCTTGCGTAAGCGCACAAGGCGTATGGTTGAGGGCATAAATCAACTGCCTATTATAAATAGTGAAATAGTTATGGCGGTAAGCTTAATGCTGTTTTTTGTAACCTTTAGATTTCCAGCAGGGTATCTAAGGCTAATTCTAGCGCACATAACTTTTTGCACACCATATGTTGTACTTAGCGTAATGCCAAGATTAACGCAAATGGACCCCAATATTTATGAAGCGGCGCTAGACCTTGGCGCAAGTCCCACAAAAGCACTTATTAAGGTGTTGATACCTATGCTTGTTCCTGGCATTATAAGCGGATTTGTGCTAAGTTTTACGCTAAGTATGGACGATTTTATCATAACGCAGATAAATAAAGGTGCAGCAACGGGAATAAACACACTTTCTACTTATATTTATGAAGATGCGAGATTGAAAGGCTTAAGTCCTTTTTGGTTTGCTATATTCAGCATCATATTTATATTAGTGCTAACTCTTGTACTTTTGATGAACTTTAGAAAAAATGTCGGACAATCTGACAAAGGAGACACATATGAAAAGCAGTAATAGAGCAAGTGTAATTATTACCATTATTTTGCTTACCGTTATACTTTTAGTAACTGTTTTTGCGTTTCTAATACCGCCACTGCTTACAAAAAAGTATGATGAAAAACTAGTTATTTATAATTGGGCAGACTATATTGATATTGAAGTTTTAGATGAATTTGCCGCTTACTATGAAGAGCTTACAGGAAAGAGCCTAAATATTGTTTATAGCAACTTTGACACCAATGAAACAATGATGACAGAGATTATAAAAGGCGATAGCAAAATTGACCTAATTTGCCCTAGTGAATATGCTATTCAAAAACTCTTAAGACACGACCGCTTGGAAAAACTAAATTGGAACTATGTTACAGACTTAGGCGAAGAGCTATACTTAGGCAATATTAAAAAGGATATAAGAGAAAAGATTGATTCTGTTTTTAGTGACACAGCAATAGGGGACAAGACAGGAAATATGAATGATTACTTTGTTCCTTATATGTGGGGTACATTAGGCGTTTTGTATAATACCAATTACCTAACTTATGAAGAAGTAAAAGAAGCAGGCTGGGGAATTTTTTGGAATAGTATCAATAAAAAAACTCTTGATAAAAAAATCCTTGTAAAAGATAGTATTCGTGACACATATGTTTGCGCAGTGATGTATTTGAAAGAGCAAAACTTGTTGCCATCAAAGTATATGTCTTATAGCGTGCAAGATTTAATAACTTGCACCGACCAAGAGATGATTGATTTAGCGGAAAAAGTACTAGAAGAGCAGAGAAAGTACCTAAAAGGCTATGAAGTTGACTTTGGTAAAGATGATATGGTCAACGAAACAGCTTATGTCAATCTAGCTTGGAGCGGAGACGCCGCTTATGCCATAGAAGAAGCAATGGATGACGAAAGCAACAGCTATCTTGATTATTATGTACCAGAATCAGGAAGCAATATTTGGTTTGATGGCTGGGTTATACCAAAAGCAGACGATGACTATAAGCCAAATTATCGTGCGGCGCATTTGTTTTTGAATTTCTTAAATAGGCCTGACATTGCTCTATACAACACTTTAGAAATAGGTTATGCGTCAGCAGTAGAAAATGATATCTATACAAAACTACTAGACAGTGAAAAATATATGTCATTACTTACCATAGGCTCATGGGAAGAAAGCTATGAACTTTTGGATAAAGATTATTCAGAAGACGAAAATTATTATGCGCTACTTGGCTTGATTGCTTTGCTAGAAGGTTATGAAATTGATGCTGACAAAGATAGCATATTGGAATTTAATGAAGATTTCTTTGGCGACATCAGGAGATACTCTGACTTTAGCCACAACCTTGGAATGATGCAAGACCTTGGACGAATTGAAGAAAGCGACAATGAAAGAGTAGTGGAAATGTGGGAGCGCGTAAAATCGTATGGAGAATCTAAAAACTGGATTATTCTTGGTGTGCTTATTGCAATTCTTGTAGGATTGGGTCTTTTGGTAACAGTTTTTGTTTTGTACTGGTTTAATAGGCCGCCACGACCTAGAAAATTAGATTAAAAATACTTAAAGCATCCAATTAAAGAAGCGTTCACATAGGGATTTACGAAACAAGTGAATTTTAACCGACTCTCTTCAAGCGGAGACTTGAAAGAAAAGACTGCACCGAAGGATAAAACCTTTAGTGCAGTCTTT
>JAAYOD010000006.1 GCA_012520515.1 Clostridiales bacterium | reverse complement strand
TTCGAACCCGCGACATTCGCCTTGGCAAGGCGACGCTCTACCACTGAGCCACACCCGCGAAATAAAATCGTATCATCATGCCAATCTTGACTGTACAATTTACTTTGCTTAAATAATATACCAAATTCTTTTATTAATTGCAAGAGAATTTATACATTTTTAGCACGATTTTTTTGTTTATTATATAATATACTTTGTTTAAGACAATTTTGGCACTAAAAATACATTATTTTTTACTCTTCCAAATCGCCCTTTTCATTGACATATATTATATTTTCTATATTAAGCTGCGCCGCTATCTCTTTGCACTCTTCAGCTGTTACTTTATACAAAGTATTTACTTGCACATTACTCTCCATCAGGCTAAGCTTTATTTTTCTTGCCTTATTTAGAGCCCTAATGGTATTTGCCACACCCAAAATTATATTAGAATCATTTTGGTTTTGTTTAGTATCTAGTATGCTCATAACATTATAAAGATTATACTTAAAACCGACAGCCGCTATAACGCTTGTATACTTTACTCCGCTAAATGTTCCACCCTCAGCTAGCGTTTTATCGTCTGCGGATATTTTGAACGACATTCCATTATAATAGGACTCTAACGGCATATAGCCAAAATCAAACTCTATTATGTCTTCCAGTCCATACTCTGCAAGAATTTGGTAGATTTCAAACAATCTTACCAAGCAATCCATCGCTTCTTTGTTGTTTATTCCTTCTGCCACTTGTTGTAAAACAGTAATATCGCCTTTTTGTTTGCTAAGAGTGATAATGGCATTTGTGCAAACATCATTTAACTTATCACATTTGCCCGTTTTAATTAAGTCCTTAATGTCTTTAGAGGTAATTTCTTGACTAGGTTTGTAGCTATAAATAATGCTCTTAAACAAAAAAGAATGGCTAAGCGTAATTTTAATATTTTCTATGCCGCTAAAAACAAGGCTATCATAACACGCAGTAATAAGCTCAGCATCGCCTTCTGGCTCTTTTATACCATAAACTTGCGCCCCGCATTCCCAAGTCAGTCGACTGCCTTCTTGAAGGGGACTAAATAAATAACACGGTCTGTCAAAATATACTCTTCTAATATGCGTTTCGCCGTCAAGCATACGCACAATAGATGGTGTTATGCCGCCGCCAAATGCTAGCAGTTTGCCGTCTGAATCAATACTCTTAAAAAGAAAATCTGCTGAACCTGGCTCCATTTCTAAGTTTTTTGCATAATCTATTTGTGACGGCTCAATCTTGTTAAATCCTTCTTTTTTAAGTATCTCAAACAGCTTACCTACTATTTCTTCATGTTGTCTACTCTCTGCCAAACTAAACTCTGTTAATCCGTTAGGTAGTCTACTCTTCATCCGTCACCTCTACTAAAAATTCTTTATAACCAGACCACCTTGTTGAATAGATGTTGTAAACAGCAGAATTTACATAAATCTTTATCTTGCCATCATTTGTATCAAAGGGAGATATTCCACTCAAATCAATAACAGTTGTGGCTTCGGTGTCAGTCATATGGATATCGATAAGATTAATACAGCCGCTAAAAGCATTGTGTCCAAGCGCTGCCAAGTTGTTAGGTAGAGTTATACTCCTTAGCGATACACAGTTTTCAAATGCCCCAGACTCAATGGTTAGCTTATTGTCCAAGCTGGCAGTAAATACGATTTCCGTCAACGATGTGCAACCAGAAAACGCTCCTTGCTCAATTAGCGTAATGCTAGCAGGAAGTACAATTTTACGTAGCGAAGTACAGTCTTTAAATGCGTTTGCGCCAATGGTAGTTATCTTGCTATTGTTGGCAAAGTAAACAACTTCTACTTGATTACGCGCCTCAAAAGCACCAAGATAATAATGAGTTGCTCTCTCTTCATCAGGCTCTGGGACAAAAATTTGTTGGTCTAAATCAAATATATGAGTACCGTAAGTATGGGGTGGATTAGCTTCTGCCCAGTATCCTGTTATGGCAGTAATGTCATAATCAGAAAATGCAGGTATAACTATTACTTTGTCATAGTCATCATTGTAGCTTGTTATCTCAGTATTTTCATCGTTTCTAGAAAATCCGCCTTCAGTACCTATTTCATAATTTACAAATTTAGCGTAAATAGTAATATTGTGGTTCAACTTTAATGGATATTGCACCATATTTCTTCTGGTTTCATCAAAATACCAACCAATAAAGATATAATCGTCATTAATTACATTTATCGCAATTTCTTCATATATCATTTCAAGTTCCATAAGTTCGGGAGCTTGCGCTATCTCATCATCAAACACTAAGGTTACGGCAAAAGTTTTTATTACCTTTATGGCTTCTGCGTATCTGTCCCATCTCATATCAAGCAAATAATCTTCTTTAGCATCGTCAGAAGCTACCAAAATCTCATTAATGGTATTTTCTTCTATGTCAAATGGCATTGGGTTTATTAGTGTTAAACTCCAACTGCCTTGCACAGCTTTTACGCTGCTGTCGAAAATATAATAATCAGTTATGCCCAATATAAATGTCGGCGTTGCGATATAGTCATCTCCAACCATATAAAATAGGTTTTCCATGCCATAAGTATTAATTGATACTTGTTTTGCGTCGCTAAAACTTTCTGGTGTCAGACATTCTACATAGTGGTATCTGCCCTTTTCGTAAGTTGTTTGCGGAGTGATTATGTCATTAAGAGCGCCAGCTTTTACCATAGTAACATGAGCGCCTATTTCTATATTATAAAGTTCTACGCCACTGAATGCGTCCTTATTAATAATGGTTACATATTCAGGTATTACCACTTGCTTTGCATTACCATTATACTTAATAAGCGTGTTGCCGATAGTAATATATTCCAAACCTGAGCGCAAAGCGTTTTCATACCAAAGGGTATTTGTCACTACATTATTTCCTACACTGGTTATTCCTCTTGGGAAGTTAATAGTTTCAAGATTTATACAGTCATTGAAAGCATTGTCATTAATTGCGACAAGCTTGGAGTCAGTTGCAAAATTTATAGCAGTGATTTGAGTGTTGCCGCTAAACGCTCCATCATAAATTGTGGTTATGCTGCTAGGAATATTAATAATAGAATCTCTACCCTTATACTTAATAAGGATATTGCCTACTGTCACCATATTTTGATTAAAGCTGTTGACAAATCCCATATTATTGAATGCTTCTGCCCCTATGTTCTTCAAGGTAAAATCTTGAATATCTAAAGTGTAGAGATAAATACAGTTATAAAATGCGCCTGCGCCAATTGTTTCTATTCTGGCATTTACATTGCTAAATACGCTTAAAGCGGTACAATTATAAAAGGCATATTCACCAATTGTAGTTAAGGCGCTATTATCATTAAAGATAACAGATGACAAGTTATGGCTTTCTCTAAAGGCGTTTTTAGGAAGTTCTTTAAGCTTGCTTCCTGCCTCAAAGACAACTCTGCAAACACCACTGTTTTCAAAGACACCTTCGCCCATCTCCATAATGCTAGATGGAAGCAACAACGCTTTTAGGTCGCTTGCATATAATCTAGATGTATTGGCAAAAGCATAATCGCCAATTAGGTCAAGGGTATTGCAAACCACAAGATTTATTTCTGACAGGTTTGCGCAAGCAAAGAATGCATACTTGCCTATTGCTTTTAAATCGCTTCTTGGGAATATAAGGACTTTATCTATATTAGAGTTAGCAAAGGCATATTCGCCAATATATTGCATACTCTTAGGAATTTGTATAATCTTCAGTCTTTCATCGTTTTCAAATGCTCTATCAGCAATTTGAGTGATACCGTTCATAATAGTTAGCTTTCCTTCAGAGCCAAGTCCAGGAACGCCTTGATACTTATACAAAATGCTATTTATAACAATACAATCGTCAAGTTGGCGTGCAATCCAAGCTGTGTTATTTAGTGCGCTTGAAGATATAAATAATAGATTTTGTGCCAGTTCAAAGTTGATATCGGTAAGGTTTACGCAGTCTGCAAATGCTTTATCGCCTATGCTCTCTATAGTGGAAGCAAGCACCACTGAAGTAAGGTTTACACAGCCGCGGAACATATTTTCTCCCAATATTGTTACACCTTCGGGAATTACAACTTTTTTAATGTATGTATTACCACTAAATGCACCGTCAGCTATCTTTTTGATAAAGGACGGTATCTCCACTATTGATGCATTGCCTTTATACTTGATTAGCATATCGTTTATTATTACAAAATCGCCCAAGTAATTATTAAACCACGCTGTGCCAGTAAATGCATCTTCCCCAACACTTGTAATAAGCGATGACACAATACCTGTCGCCACATCTCTTATGTATGGAAAATTAATGCTTTGTATCCTTTCCATATCTCTAAAGGCATTGGCTTTAATAGCAGTAATTCGTCTATTTTTATACATTTGAGGAATGATTACATAATTGTCGTCGCCATCATAACCTGTTATGGTATAGCCTGTTTCGCTTTGCTGATACCTAAATCCATCAGAACCTTCGGACGCTTCAATAAACTTTGCATAAATTCTCTTGCCGCTTGTCTGCTCTGTTAATGCAAGCGGGAATGACACTAATTGTGAGAAAGTTTGGTCTTCGTACCAACCTGCAAACTTTCTGTTGGCGTCATCTTCAACAGTAATAGGTTTTACAAAATATATTCCTGTTTCACTTCTGGTTTCATCTTCATCTATAACAAAATACAAGGTGTAATAGGTGTCGCTTTCGGCATACCTTACTATTGTATCACTGGGGAAAGCGTCGCTAGCAAGGTTTCTGCTATTGGCGGTATCCTTTGACGCGTTTATAGTAACAAGCTGTAAATTGGCGCAGCCAAAGAAAGCTTGGCTTTCAATTTCTTCTATGCTAGCAGGCAACATAATTTCGCTAAGCCCTGTGCAAAACTCAAACGCTCTAAAGCCTATGGTTTTTAATACACCGCTTGTAAAAGTTATGCTGGTAAGATTGGTTTTTCCTGCAAATGCATCGCTAGCAATTTGAGTAATACCTGCCTCAATTTCTGCAGTAATATCATAGCCGTTAAACTTAACTAACAGACCATTTATAGTAAGATAATCTTCTTCTTCGCTTTGATACCATGCTGTGTTATGGAATGCTTCTACCCCAAGCGATTGAATATCAACATCGTTAGAAAATTCCACAACAGATAATTTATCACTTCCAAAAAAAGCTCTATACCCTATTTTTTTGAGATTGTCATTAAAATGAATCTCTTCAAGGTTAGGCATATTAGCAAAAGCCAAATCGCCTATTTCTTCCATAGCAATAGGCAAGCGTATAATAACAATATTTTCATCTTGACTAAATGCGTTTGGCGCAATTTTAGTGATGCTGATTTCACCTAAAATGTCAGGTATAATTAGTTCAGTTGTGGTATTTCGTCCACCTAGTATGGTTATTGTGGTTTTATCTACGCTTTTTCCGTTTTCAATAACTGTATTTGTTTCGTACTTATATATAAAATTATTATAAAATTCTTCCAGCTCTGCCCACTTATCTTCTTCAAAAATACTAATAACTGCATTTTCTGCCTTTAACATTTGGTCGGCAGTAAGCTCATCATATACTTGCTGATTTTTCACCAAAATATTGCTAGGTACATATCTAGGCGAATTGTTTCCAAATGAGCTTATTGTATAAATAAAGGTGTCTGAATCTACTCGTAAATAAACTAAGTTAGGAGATACTATGCTGTCTATTTCTTTCAAAGTAATACTTGGCGATGTTATATGAATGCCTTGTATCTTTGTATGACTAAAAGCGCCAGACTCTATAAGCTGTAATGAGTAAGGCAAAACAATGTCTGTTTTATTGCTTTGCATAAAGTTTGCTGGATAGCGATATAGAGTGGTAAAATCAGCGTTATATAATCCGCCTGCTGAAAACGCTTTGTCATTGGTATCGCGCATTGCGCTATCTGAAACTACAAAATGTTGATTATCTTTATTAACTGTTATGTTTTGCAATGACTTGCAAAGTATAAATGCACCACTTCCTATACTTTCTACGCTTGCTGGAATGTCTATTGTTTTTAGGCGGCTAAGGCCGTAAAACGCTTCGTCGCTAATTGTCTTTAATGAAGAAGGCGCGGCAAAGATAAGCTCCGTTAGCGCGCTTGACCTTTCCATCTTAAACACTCCGTTTCCAATGGTAGTTACCGTTGCGGGAATAGTTATTGATGTTAGCTTACTGCAATTGGAAAAGGCGTAATCTCCAATGGTTACAAGAGAATCTCCCAAATCAATATCAACAAGGTTTTTAGCATTCATAAAGGCATAGTCTGCTATGCTTGTTACAACGCTTGTTGTGGTATCTATGTTAAAGCTTGTGCCTGACTTTAGATTGGGATAAGCAATAAGTCTATCTTTAGCTTTGTTATATAAAACTCCGCCTTCTACGGCAAAATGTTCATTATCGTTGCTTACCACAAATTCTTTAATATCATGGTTGGCAAAAACTTCTGGAGAAATGCCCACAACTTCAATGCCATTATATGTCTTTGGAATAACTACTACATTTTCTTCCCCGTCAAAGCCACTAATTATGTATTGCCCGCTATCATTTTCTTTATAGCTTAAACCTTGATTACCTTCGTTTAGGTCAATATATTTTGCCACAAAACGCATTTCATTTTTGACTTGGTAAGGGAATGTAATTGCCTTGCCAGCTTCGGTAAACCAGCCTACAAATTTAAAACCTTTTTGCTCCACATCAAAATCTTCATGCACATAACCGTTTACATAATAATATCTTGATTCGTCTTCAGCTGA
The DNA here is from genome assembly GCA_012520515.1 of Clostridiales bacterium. Classification (GTDB taxonomy): domain Bacteria; phylum Bacillota; class Clostridia; order Christensenellales; family DTU072; genus CAG-1782. The sequence continues at coordinate 9,352 of JAAYOD010000006.1, read as the reverse complement.
TGGGCTTCTTTTTTTGTAATTAAAAGTAATCATTACTGAATCTTGGTCGTATATGGCATAGAAATTCATATCGGAAGAAATGTTTTCCATTGCTTCAATATTTTCCCAGCGCCCGTTGCTATACCCTTCAATAACAGGAATGCTAGGAGCTTTGTCTAAAGCGCTTTCGCCCCTTGCTACCTTAGCGGTGGCTATTTGCTCAATCTTTGGCGCATTGTCACTCTCTCCTACGCTTCCGTCAGCTTCTTTTATGTTGTTGATTACTTTAGTAAAATAATTAACAGTAAAAGTCTTTGCAGCATAGTGCGCTATCAAAGTAGTTTCTTTGGTGATGTTGTCAAAAGATGAAAATTCGTTGGTATCTCTATCAACCCAACCTAAAAAGTCATATCCGTCAATGTTGGGAACGGTAGGCTGAATTGCCTTGCCCCCTTGAGCTATATATTGCGTATCGCCAAGCGGTTCGCCTGCTTGGCTCAAAAATACAACTTTGTATTTTTTTACTCTGTCATCGTGAAGTTTTAATTCAAATGCTATATCAAACTTGCCATATCTAAGAGTTATTGTTTTTGTGCCTGGCACGCTTAGCTGCGCTTTGTCTTCGGCTACCACCATAGACATATCGGCTGGTATTTGCACAACTTCGCCTGGAATTATGTTGCCTTTTTCGTCTTGTACATCTTGGTATTGAACATTAAGAATAATTTTTGATATATCAAATTCAGAAAGCAAAAAACCGTCTTCTATACTCTGCTCATCAACGGTAATAGACTGAATATTTTTGTAGTCAATCTCATTTTCCGTGCAAGCAAACAAAGTTAAGCTTATAGAGAGAATAAGCAAGACAAGCAACAAAATTTTTGATACACTCTTCATTTATATATAACTCCAATTTTAGACATAAGAACTAATGTTATATATAATATAACACTCTAATTAAATTAAATCAATAGTAAACAGCCCATTTTCGCCATAAAAAGTTGGAAAAATTATTAAGTAATGCTTACATTAGCTAGCGAAAATTCTTCTATTTCCTTTTGGAGTTCTTGATAAAGCTCATCTAAGGGCAAATTGTCCACAATTTGTTTTGCCTTTGCTAAATTTCTAATTGTAATTCCCGACAAAGTGCCTGTGCCTGATTGGGGCAATCCCAAAATGTCCCCCGCTCTACGCAACTCAAAGTCCTTTTCTGCAAGAATTTTGCCGTCTGAAGTTTGTGTGAGCATCACTAATCCTTGGTCGGGTTTTGTCGTATACAAAAAGCAATAGGCTTGTCCGCCCCCTCTGCCCACTCTGCCGCGCAGCTGATGTAATGTTGCCAGTCCAAAGCTCTCAGCGTCCATAATGACAATATGGTTAGCGTTTGGGACATCGATACCGACTTCCACCACTGTTGTAGAGATAAGCACGCTTGTTTTATTTTGCCTAAATGCATCTATTATATCTTGCTTTTGTTCTGCGCTTAATTTACCATGCAATGCCCTAACTTTATCTTTAGGGAAAATTTTTGTAAGTTCTTTACAAAGATCTTCCACACTCTCTTTTTCCACTCCTTCTTGGTCAAAGATGTGGGGAGCTACAATAAAAGCCTGCCCTTTTTTTTCTATACATTGAGCATAAAGATATTGCCACATATCCATTCTTTTTTCAGGCGGTACAATAACCGTTATGGTTTTATTTTCAAAGCGTCCATCGATAGTAAAATAATCTATATCTCCATAGTGCGCAAGTTGCAAAGATCTAGGAATAGGCGTTGCGCTAAGAGTAAGCACATTTGCATTTTTACCTTTTTCTATAAGACAAGTTCTTTGAGCGACGCCAAATCGGTGCTGTTCATCTATGACAACAAAAGCAAGACTAGAAAATTCTACTTGAGAATTAAGTAGCGAATGAGTGCCCACAATGATATCAATTTGCCCAACGCTTAACCTTTGCAAAATTTCTCTTCGCTCTTTTGCTTTAGTTGCGGCGCTTAAAAAAGCTATATTGACATTTAGATTGTGGCATAATTTGCATAGATTATCATAATGCTGTCTGCAAAGTATTTCAGTAGGCGCAATAAATGCTGTTTGGTATCCATTTTCCTTAGTAAAAAGCGCAAGCAACATAGCAACTATTGTTTTCCCGCTGCCCACATCTCCCGACAAAATTGCATTTAGCGCTTGATTAGAGCATAAAATATCCGCCATACTCTCTACCGCTTGAATTTGTGAATTATTCAAGTCAAATGGCAAAATTTTTTGATACTTTTTGATATCGAATTTTATAAAAAAATTATGTTTTTCTCTGGCGCAATTGCGCATTTTAGATAATCTAAAGGCAGCAATTCTCCTTATCAGCCTTTCTAGCATTATTCTGTCTTTGCCTTGCCCTTCTTCACCGTTTGGCATATGTACACTCAAGTACGCTTCTTTTAGCGTAATGATATTATGGGCTTTTTCCAACGTCGTTGGCACAACACTTTCTATTGTTATAGTGTTAAGCGCTTCTTTTACAATATTCCAATAAGTCCTTTGATGGATTAGTCCTTTGGTGTAATAAATAGGCTGCAATCCTTGAAACTTAGAAATTCCCCTTTTTTCTTCAAACATTGGATTGTTAAATTCAAGCATAAAATCGCGTATTCTTAATTTGCCATAAAAAGTATAAACTTTGCCCTCTATCAACTTTTTAGCGACATAATTTTGATTGTACCATATCAAATTTACATAGCTTTCTTTGGATTTTGCAATGGCCTTGAATATTTTAAGCCGACCTTTAATTATGGGCTGCTTTTTTTCTACAATTTCCAAATCCACCAAACAAAAAGACCCATCCATTGCTTGCTCTAAAGCCGTTACATTGGATAAGTCTAAATAGCTTTTAGGTAGATTATTGATTAGGTCATATACAGTGTTTATATTAAGTTTGCGTAAAGCAGCAAGAGTTTTATCCCCTACACCTTTTATACTTCTAAGCATTTATTCCACACTGATAAAATAATAGTAGTGCATTTGTCCGCCGCAAAGTAAATTTACATCGCAATCAGGATAGATATCTATAAGTTTTGCCTGCAGCTCTTCCCCTTGCTCTTCCGTGACATCTTTGCCGTAATAAAGGGTAATGACGCACATATCCATAGCATTTTTTGTTGCCAATGCCTCAATGACTACTTGGTTTAAATCTTGCCCTTTAGATATTATGCCTTTTTCTATTGCAATTATATCACCGTTATGCAATTCAAAACCATCAATTTCGGTATCGCGCACAGCGTGTGTAACTTCTATACAAGAGATAGATTTTGCGGCGCTTTCCATAGCATCTTTTAGCATCTCTAAATCTTTATTTTCACTATCAAAATTCATAGCTGCTGCTATGCCTTGCGGTACATTAACGGTAGCTATGGTTACCAAATTGCAGTCCACAAGCTCTTTTGCCTGTTCACAGGCTAGCACAATATTTTTGTTATTTGGCAGTATAAAAACATTTTTTGCGTTGGCGTTATGAACAAGTTTTACAATGTCGTCAACGCTTGGATTCATGGTCTGTCCGCCCTCTAAAACATTGGATGCGTTAAGCTCTTTAAATAACGCAATAAAACCATCTCCGCTGCAAATAGCCACAAGTGCTGTCTCTTTTTTCTCTTTATTGCTCTCTTTCTCCACTAGCTTACGGTGTTGCTCTCTCATATTTTCTATTTTTGGCATATCCAATTCCCCTAATTTTAGAGCAAAAGCAAGCGCTTTATCGGGATTGTTGGTATGGACATGCACTTTTACCAAATCCAAATCGCCTATTACTAGCACACAATCGCCTATTTCCATAAGCTGGTCGCGGAATTTATCTATATCTGCCAGCGTCGCTTGTTTCTTTATGTTAAGCACAAAAAATTCTGTACAGTATGTATACTTTATATGCTCTAAGTCGTGTACATCGGTTTCAAAAACAACAGTTTCCACGCTCTTAGGTTTTTTGTCTTCTTGAACTGGCTTCATTTCAATGCCAGCTAAGGTATTGTACATACCTATTATGATAAACATCAAACCTTGACCGCCGCTATCTACAACGCCAGCTTTTTTAAGTATGGGCAGCATATTTGGAGTATCTTTCAAAACTTCATTGCCTTTAGCAATAATTTTTTCGAAAAAATTTATAAAATCAGTAGTTCTTGACGCTATTCTGACAGCGTATTCACTCATTATTCGAATAACGGTAAGTATAGTTCCTTCTTTAGGGTGAGTTACTGCATCATATGCTTTTATTGAGCCGTTATTAAGCGCTTTTGCAAAATTCTTGGTATTGTAAAGCTTGGCGTTTTCCAAAACTTCTGACATGCCCTTTATTATTTGGCTTAAAATAACACCGCTATTGCCCCTAGCGCCTTTTAATGCGCCTTTGGCAAGAGTTTTCATAGTTTCTGCTATGGTTTCTGACGGATTAGTCTCCATCTCTTTTACTGTGGCGGACATGGTAAGTCCCATATTTGTACCGGTGTCGCCATCAGGCACTGGAAAAACATTAAGGCTGTCTACCAGCTCTTGATTTAACATTAAATTTTGATGCGCGCCTTTGAACATTGCAACAAGTTGCGCATTTTCTAATATATTTGACATTTATGTCCTCGCTAAAAATTCATAGTTTCATACCCACTACATGGACATCGATTGCTTTGACGCGCATACCTGTAAAATGCTCTACATGATAAACGATGGCAGACTTTAAGGAAGCTACCACCGCATCTACGCTTATTCCGTCAAATACTAAAATGTAAATATCAATATAAATACGACTGTCCATCGTAACAAGTTTGATGCCTTTTGAGATAGGCTCTTTATTAAATATCATTAAGACACTATCGCTTAGCCTACGGCTAACAAGTTCTGCCACGCCTACGCAATCTTTGGCTACTTTGCTTATCAAAACAGCCACAGCGTCATCTGATATAGTTATATTCCCATAAATGTTGGTTGTATGAAGGGCCATATCGTCTCCTAAGTCATCAGTAAACAAAAAAGTTTACATTAATAATAATAGTATAGATAGGATATATTTGCAAGTAAATTGTAAATAATATGCAAAAACAATTGCCAAAAGCTTTTTTTAATTGTATAATCATAAGGCATAAATAGGAGGTGCTAAAGATGAGCAGAGTATGTAGCATTTGTGGCAAAGGACCGATGAGCGGAAACAAAGTTAGCCATAGTAATAGAAAGACTTGCAAAAGCTGGAGCGTCAATGTTCAAAGAATAAATGTCGTTAACGACAATGGCTCGGTCAAAAAAGCATATGTTTGCACCCGTTGTATAAGAACAGCCAAAAAGCAAGCCTAATTTATTTTTCTCTAATAAAAAAAATAGGTGGAATTTTTTCGACCTATTTTTTTGTGCATATAATTTTCATTTTGTCTTTTTTATAAGATTTTCCTTACTTTAGTCCAAAATCAAAGTCTAATTTGGTTATTTTTTCTCTTGTTTTGCGCGATAATCCTTAATAGCTTCAGCGATAGCTTCTTCAGCAAGCACTGAGCAATGTATCTTTTGCGGCGGCAAGCCTTCTAGCGTTTCTACCACATCGGCGTTAGTAACCTTTAACGCTTCATCTATGGTTTTTCCAATTATAAGTTCAGTGGCAACTGAACTGCTTGCTATTGCTGCTCCGCATCCAAAAGTCTTAAATTTAGCGTCCACAATTACATCATTTTCAATTTTTAAAAACATCTCCATTATGTCGCCGCAACTTGCATTTCCTACCGTTCCAATACCGTCTGCGTCGGCAATCTCACCGACATTTTTTGGATTGGATAAAGTCTCTATTATCTTTTGACTATACATTAAGAGTGCCTCCCTTTATCTCCTTAAAAAGCGGTGACCAGCTACGCAGTTTTGCCACTACTTCTTTTAGTTTTTCTATTGTATATTCTGTTTCTTCCATAGTATTATCTTTTCCAAAACTAAATCTTATTGAGCTATGAGCCTCTTCCATTTTTCTACCCAATGCAAGTATTACATAACTAGGCTCTAAACTACCCGAACTGCAAGCAGAACCGCTACTTACTGCTATGCCTTCTAAGTCAAGAAGCATCAAAATACTTTCGCCCTCTATATAGTCAAAACTAATATTGGCATTACTTACAAGCCTATGTTCCATTCCGCCGTTTAACTTGCAATCAGGAATTTCTTTAAGCACGCGCTCTATAAAATAATCGCGAAGCTTTTTGACATAGGCGTTATTTTGCTCCATTTCATTTACTGCAATTTCTAGCGCTTTAGCCATGCCTACAATACCAGCTACATTAGTAGTTCCGCCACGATAAGAGCGTTCTTGATGACCGCCTAAAATAAGTCTATCAATTCTTACACCATCTTTTATATATAATAAACCTACTCCTTTAGGCCCGTGAAATTTGTGCGCCGATAAGCTGAGCATGTCGATATTCATTGCTTTTACATCTACCTTAATGCTGCCCATAGCTTGCACAGCGTCAGTATGGAATAATATGCCTTCTTCGCTGCAGAATTTGCCAATTTCAGCAATAGGTTGTATAGAACCTATTTCGTTGTTAGCAAACATTACGCTAACTAAAATTGTGTCATCTCTGACGGCATCAATTAAGTCGCTAACGCTAACAAGTCCATCTTTATCTACATCTAAATAAGTTATGGAAAAACCATCTTTTTCCAGTGCTTTTAGAGTTTGCATAACAGCAGGGTGTTCTATCTTGGTGCTAATGATATGCATACCTTCTTTTTTGTGAGCATACGCAGCGCCTTTAAGCGCCCAATTATCACTTTCTGTACCACCGCTGGTAATGTATATTTCGCTTGTTTTTGCATTGATAAGTTTGGCAAGAAGCGCCCTTGACTCGTCTACCTTAGCCAAGGCTTCTCTGCCAAAGCTGTGCAGACTGGAGGCATTGCCAAAGATATCGGAAAAATACGGCTTCATACTTTTCAGCACTTCATCGTCCATTCTGGTTGTTGCCGAATTATCCAAATAAACTTTCATAAATCTCCTATGTACTATTGGTAGCTAAGGCTACTAATAAACTTTTCTTTTGTTATAAATTTTCTTTTACAAATCTTATAAGGTCGTCTTTGTTTTTTACTCCTGTAAACTTGCCTTTAGGTGCGCCGTCTACAAACAGGATAACTGTGGGAATAAAATTAATCTTATAGGCAGAGCAAAGGTCATCAGAATTGTCTACATTTACTTTAAGTATTTTGACTCCCATTTCCTTTAAATCTTCTTCCGCTTCACGCAAATGAGGATTTAACTGTTTGCAAGGCATACACCAATTAGCGTAAAAATCAACTAGTACATTTTGTCCATTTAGTTGCTCATTAAATTCCGCTTGTGTCATAAAATACCTCCTAACAAACCATTAAAAATACTTTTCTAACTCACTTAAAATTATTTCTCTTTGGTCTTTATTAAGCATATTCTTTAGTATGGCGGTATTTGTAGCAGCTTCATTTTCTCCTATTACTACTACATATTTGTATCCGATTTTATCGGCATATTTCATTTGCGCTTTCAGACTTCTTACCACTATATCAGTATCTGCGCTTATGCCTTTTTGACGCAACCTATAAACTATATTCATAGCAAGTTTATATTGTGCATCTCCAAGCGGAGCTATGTATACGCTGGGTTTGTCAACTTCACCTAAATATAGGCTACGGCTTTCCATGACCATAATCAGTCTTTCTATTCCCATTCCAAACCCAACAGCTGGCATGCTTTTGCCGCCAATTTCGCTAACTAGGTTATTGTATCTGCCGCCTCCACAAACTGTTCCTTGGCTTCCTATATCAGTTGAAATAAATTCAAAAACTGTTCCCGTATAATAATCAAGTCCCCTTACTATCATGGGATTGACTTTATAAGGAATTTCTAAAGCCGTCAAAAGTTCCTTAACCTTTGCATGATGCGCAGAACAATCATCGCATATATAGTCTAATACAACAGGTACATCTTGGGCTATTTTTTTGCAATTATCTACCTTGCAATCCAAAAGGCGTAATGGTTTTTTTTACAGTCTTTCTTTGCAAGTTTGGCACATAGCATTTATGTGTTTTGCAAAATAGTCGCAAAGCGCTTTAGTGTAATTTTTTCTACACTTAGCGCATCCTATGTTATTTATATTTAATTCTATACTATCTATGCCTAGTCTGTCAAATAATGTCTTAACTAGACTCATAACTTCCACATCAGCATATGGACTATCTGAGCCAAAAATTTCTATACCAAATTGATGATGCTCACGCAAGCGACCAGACTGTGGTTTCTCATACCTAAAAACAGGGGTTAGGTAATACATTTTGGTAGGCTGGGGCGTATTGCCTAGACCATTCTCTATAAAGCTTCTAGCAACGCCTGCCGTTCCCTCTGGCTTTAGCGTCATACTTCTTCCGCCTTTGTCTATAAAGGTATACATCTCTTTATTTACAATGTCGGTAGTTTCTCCCACTCCGCGACTAAACAATTCCGTATGCTCAAAAGTTGGTGTGCGTATTTCCTGGAAACCAAAGTCTTTTGCAAGTTTTCTTATTTGTTCTTCAACATAGTGCCATTTATAGCTTTCTTGGGGCAAAACATCTTTAGTTCCTTTAGGTAAAGATATCATTATAGCTTCCTTTATAAAATATATTTTCTCAAATTTAATGTCTTAAGCGCTTTGTCAAGGTGCTTTTTAACATATTCTCTGTCCACAATTACTTCTATTATTTCGTCCGTTTGACCACTAGCTTCAAAAGATAGCTCTTCCAACAATCTTTCCATAACAGTATGCAGTCTTCTTGCGCCAATGTTTTCTCTATTTTCATTTTCCAAAAACGCAATTCTAGCAATTTCTCTTATAGCGTCATCAGTGAATTTTAAATCCACTTTATCAATTTTGAGCATTTCTGAGTACTGCATAATGATAGCATTGTCAGGCTCTTTAATAATCTTAACAAAATCTTCTTCTGTTAAACTTTTTAAGTCCACTTGTACGGGGAATCTTCCTTGCAATTCTGGGATAAGGTCGCTAACCTTAGTCATATGGAACGCGCCTGCTGCTATAAACAGTATAAAATCAGTCTTAATATTGCCATATTTTGTACTTACCGTACTGCCTTCAACAATAGGTAAAATATCCCTTTGTACGCCCTCACGACTAACATCAGGCCCCCTGCCTTCCCCTGCTTTTGAGGCTATTTTGTCTATCTCGTCCAAAAATATTATGCCTTCTTGCTCTGCAAGTTTTAGACCTTCGGAATTTATGCTGTCTTGGTCTATCATTTTATTGGCTTCTTCGGTCGTAAAATGCTTTAAGGCATCAGAGACCGTTATTTTTTTCTTTTTCTTTTGCTTGGGCATAAAACGGCCAAGA
>JAAYOD010000036.1 GCA_012520515.1 Clostridiales bacterium | reverse complement strand
TTATGGCACTATGACGCCCCTTAAGGGTTTGACTTGGGTATATGATGAAATTTATCTAAACAAGTATAACTCTGACCAAGTTTTTTATATTCAAATGGAGTGGGCGGATAATCCGTTTTTGGATGAGCAAGAAGTTAAGGAAATATCAACAACGCTATCAGCTGACAGTTTGTCGTCAAGAAGGTATGGCAATTTTGATGCAAATTGCGGGCTAGTTTATCCTGAGTTTGACCCTTGTGTCCATGTCATTGAGCCATTTGATGTGCCTTATGAGTGGCAAGACCTTATATCTATTGACCCTGGACTAAGAAATCCACTTTCTGCGCACTTTTATTGTGTGGACTATGATGGCAATGTCTATGTGGTGGCAGAACACTATGAAAAGGATAAGGATATTGACTATCACGCCGACAAAATTATAGCTATTGCCAATTCTCTTAACTGGCATAAGTTACCGTCAGGAAGTTTGGAAGCAATAATTGACAGCGCTGCAACTGCAAGAACGCTAAGTTCCTCTAAGAGCGTTGCTGAACTGTTTTGCCAAAGGGGCATAAGCGTTAATACCAAAGTTAATAAGGAGCTGTTTTCTGGTATAAATCAAGTCAAAAGTTACCTAAAGCAAAAGAAACTATTTATTTTTAATAATTGCGTAAACCTTATAAGAGAATTCAAATCTTACTGGTGGGGAAAGCAAGACAGACCGATAAAAACCGATGACCACGCTATGGATGAGCTTAGGTATTACATAATGACAAGACCTAAAAACACTCCGCCTAAAAAAAGCAAAAACATAATGCAAAAACATTATGACCGACTGCTAAAAATAGCAAAAAATACTTATTAAAGGAGAGAAAGATGCTAGATGTTTTGCGAAAAAAAGCCAAAGGTTATCAAGTGACAGAAACCGTTCAAGAGTTTGGGTTTGACCAAGACGGCAATAAACGGCTGATAAAAGAAAGGGTATCTAAAAAAAAGATTCCGCCAGATATCACAGCTATAAAAACCTACCTTGAAGTGTGTGACAATGAAATTTATAGTATGACAAGCGAAGAGCTTTTGGCGGAAAAGGAAAGGCTTATTAGGAGCTTAGAAAAGGAGAAAAAGAATGGAAAAGAAAAATAAGCTGGTGGAAGAAGTTTTGAAAGACTTTGAAAACCGCAAAGAGCAAAGGAGAAACATTGAAAGGAATTGGCTGTTAAATATCAATTTCTTGGTGGGCAATCAGCACTCTTATATTTTGCCAAATGGGGAGATAGCTACGCGCACAAAGGATTACTATTGGCAAGAAAGAGAAGTTTATAATCACATAGCGCCCATTATTGAAACGCGCCTTTCAAAATTTGCCAGCCTAAAAGGCAGTACTTCGGTGCGTCCTGCTAGCGGTGACCTTAATGACATCAACTGCGCTAAGTTTGCAACAAGGCTGTTAAAAAGTGTTGAAGAGCATTTGGACTTTTCGCGTCTTGTAGACAAAGCTACATTTTGGTCAGAGCTTACAGGCACTGCTTTTTACAAAATTACTTGGGCGGACACTAAAGGCAGGGTGATAGGTTATCAAGATGATAAAGCTATCTATGAGGGCGATGTGGAGATATCCGTTTGTTCGCCTTATGAGATTTATCCAGATAGCCTTTCTTGTGGAGATTTGGACGAATGCGCCAGCATTATTCACGCTAAAGCCTACCCTGTGTCAGTGATTGAAAACCTATGGGGCGTTAAACTAGAGGGAAAAGAGATAAATGTTATGAACTTAGACAATGTGGACGCAGGGGGCGGATTTAAGTATGTGTCAAGAGCAACTAAGCTTTTTACCGACACTCGCCGTGACCACGAACTTGTTATTGAGAGATACTCTCTTCCAACTCATAAGTACCCAAATGGGCGATTAGTTATAGTAGCAGGCGACAAACTGCTTTATGAAGGAGATTTGCCTTACATAAACAAAGAAGAAGAAAGACGGGGATATCCATTTATAAGACAAGTTTGTCTATCTCAGCCCTCATCGTTTTATGGCAATTCCATAATAGATAGGCTAATCCCCATTCAAAGAGCGTACAACGCTATAAAAAACCGCAAGCATGAGTACCTAAACCGTATAGCTATGGGCGTGCTTATGGTGGAAGATGGCTCAATTGATTTAGATAACATTGAAGAAGAAGGAATTGCGCCCGGTAAAGTCATAGTGTACAGGCAAGGCAGTAATATTCCTATTATGATGAATTTAGGCGCAGTGCCTAGCGACTTTAGAGATGAAGAAGACCGCCTGCTTTCAGGGTTTATAACAGTGAGCGGAGTTAGTGATTTTTTGACAAGCTCATCAATTAGGTCAGAAAATGTCAGCGGTGTAACGCTTAACCTTATTATAGAGCAAGACAACAACCGCTTGTCACTAACATCAGACAGCATTAGAAACGCCATAAAAGAAGTGGGCAAGCATATTTTGAGGCTTTATAGACAGTTTGCCACCACAAAGAGATTGGCGCGCGTGGCGGGCGAAAACGGCATTGTGGAAAAAGTTGCGTTCACAAGCAGTGACATAACAAGCGATGACCTTGTATTTGACCTAACTAATGAACTTTCAGACACCTTAGCTAGCCGTAAAAATACCGCTATGGAAATTTATAGAATGGGACTGCTTACAGACCAAAACGGCAAGCTGTCGGATTCCTCTAGGTTAAAGCTACTGGAAATGATGGGACTTGGCAACTGGGAAAGTGTAGTAAATGTAGAAGAATTGCACCAAAAGAAAGCCTATAAGGAAAATGAAAATGCCACAAGCGAAACTCCCAAAATTGATGACTTTGACAATCATTCTATACACATTGAGGAACATACAAGATACCTAATTAGTCAAGAGAGCAACCTAACTGATGACGCTAGGAAAAAACTATCTAAGCATATTAGAGAACATTTGCAGTACCAAAGATTGTTAAAGGAAGCAAAAGAACTAACAAATGCCTAAATTAATTACACAAAAAGGAGAACAAAAAAATGGAAAAAGAAAAAGAACAACAAGAAATTCTTCCCACAGCAAGTGACAAGGAGAACACTGCTTCTTTTGGAAAATTCCGTAATGCGGAAGAACTATTGAAAGCGTATAATTCCTTGGAAAGCGAATTTACCAAACGCTCGCAAAAGCTCCGCGAACTAGAACAGCAAGTACCTAAAAAAACCGATTGGGAAAGTAAGGTTGCCACACTTTATCAAAAGTATCCGCAAGCTAACGACTACACAGAAGAAATAATTAGTGAGATTGCAAACAACGAAACTTTAATTAATGAAGAAAGTTGTTTGGAAAATGCGCTTATTTCTGTGCTTAGTAAAAAAGTTATGACAAAAGAGCAGGCGGCAAGTGACCAAGATGTGGTTAATATGGTGCTTGAAAGGCCGGAAAACAAAGAGAAGATTATTGCGTCTTACATAGACTCTATAAAAAACTCTAACCTGCCAAAGACATTCCCAAAAGCGGGCGGAGCTATCCCCGTTACGCCCAATAAGCCTACGACATTATCGGAAGCTGGGCGCATAGCTCAAAAATATTTAGAAGAAATATAGGAGAAATTTTATGATTACAACAACTCAAGTAGACAACATTTTGCAAAACATTTACCTTGACGTTATCGGCAACCAAATTGACACCACCACAAGTCCTTTTCTAAACCTAATTGAAAAGAGCGCCCAAAACATTTATCAAGGTCAAGTAAAATATCCTACCAGAATGGGTATAGCCGGCAGTGTAGGATGCGGAGAAGAGCTAGGCGGAATGCCAAAAGCTGACAGCGCGGATATCCTTAACTTTACCTGCAACCTTGCCAACATTTATGGCACATTATCTATAAGCGACAAAGCTTTAAGGTGTTCAAGAAATACCCCGTCTGACGCCGTTAATTTGTTCCAAAGCGAATTAGAGGCTTTAGTTGACAGCGCAAAGTATAACTTTAACAGAATGCTTTTCCAAAACGGAGAAGGTATTTTGGCAAGGGTGGCAGAGCAAGACACTTATACCCTTACTTTAGACGATGTAAGAAATTGCACACCTGGTATGCTAATTGATATCTATGACGAATTTGACGATATTATCTTTGAGGCGGTAAAGATTTTGGGAGTTGATTATGCCAACAAGAAAATTACCTTGAATAAAGAGATAGACGATGTGGCTCTAGAGGGATTTATCACCATACAAAACTCTTACCAAAAAGAACTAAATGGTATAGATTATATCTTTAATCCAACTACTTCAGATAAAATTTACGGAATAGATACCTCTAAATTTCCTTACTTTGTGCCAGAAACTATTGAAGCTGAAGAGCTTACTTGCGACAAAATACAAGAAACTATTGACCTTGTGGAAGAAAAGAGCGGTAGCTTAATTGACTTTATTATAGCTAGCTATGATATGAGAAGACAGTACCTTAGCCACTTAAGAGATATAAGAAGCAATGTGGACTATCTAAACCTAGACGGCGGATTTAAGGCGCTTAGCTACAATGGCGTGCCTGTTTATGCTGATAAGTTTGTAGAGAAAGGCACAATGTACTTCTTAAACTCCAAAGACTATATCTTGGCGCAACTTGGCGACTGGGATTGGATAACGGGCACAAATGGCAATATCTTGCTACCTGCTGAAAGCAGTCCTTACTATGTAGCCCATCTTGTAAAATACGCTAACTTGCTTTGCAAGCGTCCATTTGCTCAAGCAAAAATGGTTGTAGCATAAAAGGAAAATTAAAATGCTTATAAAAATAACCAACGACCTGTACGATATCGCCTTTAGGATAAAAGAAATAGATGATAGGTATCAAATCTTTTATGACACTGATAAGTGTAAGTATAAGCTTTACCTAAACTCTAGCTATCAGCTAACTTTCCCTTATGACAATCTTGACGCTAGAAGCTTAGATTATGCCTATGAAACCAGAATGGAACACATAGAAAAAATATTGGAGAAGATTGATAAACATAATGAAAGGATTATGGCTGACGGTATAAAAAAGGCCAAAGACGACTTCGAGAATAAAGTGTCTAGGCTTTTGTAAGCGCCAAAAGGGCGGAAGTTGGCTTTTCTAGCCAACTTCCGCCCCC
>JAAYOD010000002.1 GCA_012520515.1 Clostridiales bacterium | reverse complement strand
TAATTTCCATAGCTTTTTATAACTAATCACTCAAAAACCTCCATATGCCATCACTTGCAATTATAACATATTAACTGCATTATGTGCAATATAAACTTGCGAAAGCGCTTGAGTATTGTTGCTTCCCCGCGAAATCAAGACCTCATCAACTTACTTTCTTACTTTTAGTTTTGTATTACTTTTTGTTCTGTAAGTTAGGACTTTTCCGAACAAGTATCCTACTTTTGATTTTGTCCCCGCAAACAAACCAAGCACACCGCAAAGGTGTGCTTTTATTATTAGACAAAAGTTGCGTCGCTTGCTTGCAAGCCAACCAACTGTTGCTTGATAAAAAGAAAAAGCCCCCTCTCCCAAAGCTCCTTTTTTCAAAGCTCTTAAATACAAATAAAATAATTCTAACAGTACAACAACTATAAGCTTAATTTGCCAAATTTTCATATAATTACCCCCTTTTGTTGAATATTTATAATAATTATAACATAGAGAAATATACATGTAGATAGACCTGCCAAGACCCTGTTTAAGTCTAATTATGTGTGCGGGATTTACTCTAAAGTGTCCCATAGATTACTTAATTACTATCTCTTAGGTTTCTAAAAATTATTATAATGTAAACACCCTGTATTTTAGCTAAATATAGGGTGTTTTGTTTATGGCTTTAAGTGTGTCAGCCTGTTACAATAGATGCTAGATATAGATAATTATTTTTTTACTATACCTGTTATTTCGATATCGTATTCGTTTTGCTCAGGGGTAATTTCTACTATGAATCTATTGTTTTCTTCTCTATACTCATAAGTATCGCCATTGACTTTTATAATCATTTCACTATAATCATATGCTGAATCTTTTTCAAAACTCATCTCCACGGGGAATGAACTCTTTTTCTTTTCGTAATAATAGTAGTCATCTTCATAATAAAATGAGCGTGAAAAGCTTATATAGTTTATATTTTCATTGGGTTGCGCTTTAATTTTTGTTAAGTCTTCGGGCAAGATAATACCGTCTATGGTAATGATGTATTCTGTAAGTATATTTTCGTTATAAGCTGATGGTGTAGGTCTAGTTGCATCGTATTTTAAATCGTCGCCAACCCAATAGCAATCTTGTGTTATCTCTACGCCATTTATGTATACTTTCATATTGGTGTAATCTACATCGTTATAATCTACCGCTTGCTCGTGCTTTGTATTTATCGTTAATGTCCAGCTCTCACCTGCTTGTATTGTTGGCGGGGTTTGAATTTGGCATACTTTTGAATTTGTATAATTTATTGAATAATATTCTTTTTGCAATAACACCGTATCAAAATAAAGGTTCAGGTCTTTATCAACCTTGTCTATTTTGTATTTATACATATTGTTTTCATATACATATAAACCGTTAGTGGTCTCTGGGGTTAAGTATGTAAAAGCCACATCACCTATAGAGTTGTATTCGTCGCTTTCTTTTTTGTATAAAATGCCGTCAAAATCATTGTTAGCGATACAAATATCTGGGAATAAGGAATAATATTTGGCAAAATTTTCTCCTATCCAAATTTCAAAACTGTCACCGTAATTTAATTCTATATTAGCATTGTTAATATAGTTTTGCGCCTCAGTTAAGCTATCAAAGATTTGATTATTATATTTAACCTTAATGGTATCGGCGCTATAATCTGTATATAATACACCTTCTGTGTCGCTGTCATTAACTACATATTTAGGAGTATTTAAGGTTACTTTGAATTTCTTTACTTCTATACCAGCAATAGTAATCTTATACGATTTTTTAATTTCGCCTAAGTCAAATATATATCTTTCCTCTGTTTCTAAATGTTCGGTCTTATAGTCTAATTCCTTGCCATTATCCTTAACTTCAATATTCTTAAATGTATAACCTTCTAGCGTACTAATTGTAAAAGAAAAATTTTCCCCCTCTCTAATCTCATAAGTAAATTCATCGGTATTTGAAAATTGTCCAGTGACATCAATTTTATAACCGCTTTCTTCATTAATTTCTGGAAATTCTACTTTGTGAATAGGTCTAGTATCTTGGCAACCGCTAATAATAAGTGCCAAAGCAATAACCATAATGGCTATTAGTAGATAAGTAAATTTTTTCATAAATAACTCCTTAGATATCTCATAATATTTTGATTATAACTTATTTATGAAAAATTGACTACAATTATTATAAAATAATATAATTTTTATGGAAAAATTGCATTTGGCTTTATTTTGCACATAGAAAAAATAAAAAGAAAAACTTCCTTTAACAACCGTATTTGCTTTCAAATGCGTCTAAAATAGCTTTTGGCCGTTTATCTAGATAACTTATCGGTGTAGTATGAAGTTTATCTATATTAATTTTCATTAAAATGTATGATTACTATATTAAAAATCTAAGTCACCAGAATAATCATCAAAGCTATTGTAATCGTCTAAATCATCATAATCATCGTCAGACTCGCTGTCTACATCATCTTCATATAATAAATCATACTCAAGATAGTCCACTTCGCCGTCTTTATTCAAATCCACTCCGCCTAATTTTTCCCAATCAAGAAAATCTAAATCTTTCATACTGATATCCCTTTTCTTACTATAATTTTATCGTACCATTTTACGAAAGTGGTGCAATATTGTGATTGTTGTACTATTCTATTATGAGCTATCCAAAAATTTGCGTAACCTTTATTTATTTATTACATTTTAAGTGTGAAGCGGAACTGACAAGTTTTTGCGCCATCGCCTATTTTGCTTTGGCAGTCAAAGGCAATTTGGGGTTGGTGGCAACAAAAATACAGTCCGTCGCCTGCGCAAAATGCGTCTTTTAGCTCAGGGTGGCCGCTTAATTCTATTAGCTCTACCAAACGGCAACGGGTGATATCGTAATGGTATTCTTTGCCTTCAGCTTTGATAATTTCATAATCGGCATTGGGGAATTTTGCTATAATATCACAAAACATTTGCCTTTTTTCATCTTGGTTTAGGCTGTTTAGCGTTTTTTCATCTATTACTGGAATTAGATATTTAAGTTGCGCAACTGCGGCGTGGCAAATAACCGACCGCGTTATACGCTCTGCGTCAGCTTGCGGATATTTTTTTAATAGCGCGCGGTATAATAGAATTGCGTCTGCAATTAGCTTACGCGACTCTTTATCCTTTTTAGATTGGGGCAAAGGAAAGTCTTTGAAAGGTTTTTTGCCAACTTTCATTTTGATAATGGCAGGCAGTATCTTTATTATTTCTCTAGTTGATAATTCTTTCCTTAAAACGCTAAGCGCGGCGCACCCTATTTTAAGCTTGAGTATTAGATTCATCGGTTTTTTCTACAGATTTGACAAGTTTGCCTATTTTTGCGCTCAATTTATCCCTATACACTATGGCAACATAAACAATAAGCGCCGCAGCGGAGACCCAAAGCTCAATTGCGTAAAGCCGTCTTTTATACAAGATTTCATCAGGAACTTCGGTGGCTTGCTTCCAAAGACTCATAGTAGGCCTCATTCCCTCTGGCACTACATTTAGAAAAGTCACCGCGCAATATATTATCTGATAAAGGAAAATCAAAATTATGGCATAGTTTAACAGTTTCCAACGAATAGCAAAAATCTTACCGGAAAAATTCTTCATAAAAACGCTCCTAAAACTTTTTTAATTATATCTTATTGCCAAAAAATTTTCAATATCGGGTTTTTTACAGCCTTTACTATTCATTATCCACAAAACCGTATGGGACATGGGAACAGTCGCAAAAGGGTTTGTTTTTGGAATAACCGCAACGGCAAAGGGCATACCTTTCTTGTTTGGGGTATATTGTGCCGTCGCTGGATTGCAACTCTACTGAACCTTTTACGCCGATAGGTCCGCTTACATTATTTTCGGGGTCTTGCAAAATCTCTATTTCAGGTTGGTACTTAAAGTTAAGGTTATTGCCCTGTTTGTCGCATACTACAAGGCGTCCTGCTGTACACTCTGATGCAGCAATTATGGCTTGCTCTTTATTTTGGGGGATATCAGAGCTTTCCACCAGCTCCCACGCATCGCCGTTTGGGCGGTGGCAAAATCTAGCTAGTGCGCACCTGCCGTCATCGTACATATCTATTTCTGCTCCTGTTATTTTTTGCGCTCTCTCTAAAAAATTTAGCTTATTGCAAGTTTCTGCGCCATCAAAATTTTCTTTTGCGTGCTGGCCATCGCAAAAAGGCGGGTTTTTGCTCTTGCCGCAACGGCAAAGCGTATAGACTTTACCTGTTTTATATACTTCTTTGTCCACTAATTTATAGGAATTTCCATCAGGTGTTATTTCTCTTTCCACAAGTGGAATATCGCCTTGCACAATATAAGGTCCGTCTTTTACTATCTTAATTTTTTTCATATCTTACCTTTATCTTGTTGTTTTAATAATTGTAACATCAAGTTTTAATAATAACAACCACCGACTTAAAATTTTTATGTAAAATTTATATGCATTGATTTTGATATAGTTATTTGTTACCATAATTATTAGGAGATATTTTATAATGAAAGCGCCTAGAAACAAAACCATTGATTTTGACCTTGAAAAAGGTAAGGCTTATCTTGACAGATGCATAAGCGTAAAACAAAAAATTACGCTTGATAACGCACTTAACAAAACAATATTGGGCGACTGTTTAAGCGTGCTAGACAACTTGCCCAAAAATAGCGTTGACTTGCTTATTGCCGACCCCTTTTATAACCTTGATAAAGAGTTTCACGGCATAAACTTTGCAAAATTAAGCAAAAATGAATATGTAAGATATACTTGTGATTGGATAGAAAAAGTTATGCCTCTCCTTAAACAAAACGCCTCTGTTTACATTTGTTGCGATTGGCAATCAAGCTTGGTTATTGGCAATATTCTAAATGAGTATTTTATTGTGCAAAACCGCATAACTTGGCAAAGGGAAAAAGGCAGGGGCGCAAAGAAAAATTGGAAAAACGCTATGGAAGACATATGGTTTGCTACCCTTTCTAATGACTATACCTTTAATGTGGAAGATGTAATGCTAAGGCGAAAGGTTTTAGCGCCTTATAAATTAAACGGCAAGCCTAAGGGCTGGGAACAGACGCCAAATGGCAATTTTAGAAACACCTATCCTTCAAACTTTTGGGATGATATATCTATACCATACTGGTCAATGGCTGAAAACACAGCTCACCCTACTCAAAAGCCAGAAAAATTGATAGCTAGGCTAATTTTGGCAAGCTCAAATAAAAATGATGTGGTTTTAGATCCTTTCTTAGGCTCTGGCACTACTTCGGTGGTGGCAAAAAAACTTGGCAGGAATTATATTGGCATAGAACAAAATCCGCTATATTGCGCATGGGCGGAATACAGGCTGGAAAAAGCAAGCCTAGACAAAACCATACAAGGCTACACTGACGGCGTTTTTTGGGAGAGAAATACACTGTGCGCTCAGCTTAAAGAAAAATAAATGAGTTTTATCTATTTTTATCTTTAACATAAGCTCTTACTCTCTCTATATAATGTACAGTTGTACCTTTTTTGCTATAAAGGTTCAACTCTAATAGGATAAAACACTTTAAAATGATAAGAGCCATAAACATTTTTATGGCGTCTTATCTTACAAATACAAAACTATTACTAAGAAACACTACTATAATTTTTTTCCAAAAATAAACTTTTTATACATAGCGTTTTATAACTCTTTATAGTAAAATAATGGTAAATGGCATTTTTACAATATAAGGAAATGAAAACTTTGATTTGTGTTTTAATTCATTTCTGCTATACTTAAATTAATAACTAAAAAAGGAGAATTTTTATGACAAATAAGACTTATCAGTTAGAATCTCTTGCTTGCCCAACTTGTGTGGCAAAAATAAGTAATATGCTTAAGAAGACAAAGGGTATCACTTATTCCGAAGTTTTGTTTAACTCATCAAGGGCAAAAGTAACTTTTGATGAAGAAGTTATTTCATCTCAAGACATTATAGACAAGATAGAAAAATTTGGATACAAGGTATTAAGTGAAAAATAAATTAAGAGCATTTTTTGCAAAATTTTGGCTTACAAAAGGTCAAACGGTATTTGTTTCAGGCATATTTGTACTGATTTCTTTTATATTGTTAAAAACAATAGGTTACCTTGTGGCGACCATTGTTTTTATGATGTTGACATCAGCCATTGCTGGTATTCCTATATTTAAAAATGCCATAATTGCCATAAGGTACAAAATAGTAGGCATAGATGCGCTAGTTACAATAGCAGTAATTGGCGCAATTATCATTGGTGAATACTGGGAAGCGGCGGCGGTGACTTTTTTATTTATGCTGGGCGATTATTTGGAGTCTAGAACCATTGAAAAAACAAGGTCGTCTATACGCTCTCTTATAAACCTTGCCCCTGACAAAACAAGGGTAAAGCGCGACGGTGTAGAGATAGAGATTGCGCCAGAAGATGCAGCAGTTGGCGACCATGTTATTGTAAAGCCTGGAGAAAAAATATCGGTAGACGGTGTTATTATTGAAGGCGCTGCCTATATCAATCAGTCGGCAATAACTGGCGAATCCATACCTGTTGGCAAAGGCATAGGCCAAAAGGTTTTTTCAGGCACTATCATTGAGTCGGGATATCTAATAATTGAAGCTGAAAAAATTGGCGAAGATACTACTTTTTCCCGTATTTTGCAAATGGTGGAAGAAGCGCAGGACAAAAAGGCAAAGACACAAAAGTTTTTGGAGAAGTTTTCTAGGTTTTACACACCAAGCATTATTTTAATTACCATAATAATTTATATAATCGTAAGAGATATTCGCCTTGCATTAACTTTACTTGTTATATCTTGTCCTGGCGCTTTGGTTATTTCCGCGCCTATTTCCATTGTGGCAGGCATTGGCAACGGCGCAAAAAACGGAGTGCTTTTTAAGGGCGGAGATATTATGGAAAGGCTGGGAGCAGTTAGAGTTATTGCTTTTGACAAAACAGGCACGCTAACGGAAGGACAGCCGAAAGTTACAAAAATTCAGGCCTTTGGCATTGATGAGAATGAACTTCTAAAAATAACCGCCGTAGGTGAAGCTTATTCTGAACATCCTTTAGCTAAGGCTATAATAAATAAAGCCAATGAAATGAATTTAGATATATCACAAAAGCCTGAAAATACCCAAACTATTACAGGGCATGGACTTACATTTGACTTAAACAGCGTTAGTTACTTTGTAGGAAACACCACGCTAATGAAAGAAAATGGTATAGATATAAGTGACACAGAACCATTGTTTACTGCCCAGCAAGAGCAAGGACAAACGGCTATTTGGGTGGGCGCAAACGGTAAAGTTTTGGGCATAATATCTATTGCTGACACTATAAGAAAAGATGCAAAAACGCTTATAGCAAATCTAAGAAAAATAGGCATAAGAAAATCTATTATGCTAACTGGCGACAACGCAAAAGTTGCAAAAGCAATAGCTAGTGAAACAGGACTTGACGAATACCACAGCCAACTATTACCGCAAGAAAAGGTAGAAAAATTATCTGCCTTACAAAAAAAGTATGGCAAAGCTGCTATGGTGGGCGACGGTGTAAATGATGCGCCTGCCCTTGCTACTGCCGACCTTGGCATAGCCGTAGGCGGAGTAGGCTCTGATATAGCTATGGAAACTGCCGATGTTATACTGATGTCGGCTGAAATTGGCAAATTGTCTTACGCCATTAGGCTAAGTCGCGCCACTTCTAGAAACATAAAGCAAAACATAGTTTTTGCGCTTGCTGTTACTGCTGCTTTGCTTATAGGCGTAATTTGGGGAAAAGTTTTTCTTTCAGTTGGCATGCTAGTGCATGAAGCATCTGTGCTTTTGGTTATTATAAATGCCGCGAGGCTTCTTTACTATGGCAAAAGAGTCAAAAAGAAAAAGAAAATAGCTTAAAATTAAAGCCCGCTTTTAGGCGGGCTTTTTTATTAGTCTGACATTGGTGTTATTTTGTAAACTCTTACGCCATTTGGGGCAATTTTAGATAAAATTGCGCCCTCTATGTAGCTTTCTTCTTCTGTCCACTGATCTACCATTTTATAACGGTTTGCGCCTTTTAACGCCACATAATCATCAACTATAAGCGACTTTATGTTGTAGTCATAGTTTTTCTCTTTGCTGGATTTATTGAATAAACAAAGCGCAACGCTTCCGTCTGATAACGGTTTAGCCAGCACATCAACGCGCCCTTTTACCACTCTTTTACAAGCTTTGCAAAGTGGATCTTGGTTTATGGCAATAAGGTTTTTGTTAGTAACAATCTCTTTTATTTCATCACTCATTACCCTAATATCATTGCCTAAAATTAATGGCGCATTCATCATACACCACAAACTAAAGTGGGAGATATTTTGCCATTTTGTCAATTTCCCGTTGCCAACTTCTAGCATATCGGGGTCATTGTGACAGCCTTTTTGTGAATATTTATATAGTCTTACATTCCAAGAATAAATTATCTTTATCCATATCCAAATAGGTCTTATATCGGGCGTTGTGCGCCATAAGTTGCCTGCAAACTTGCCCCAGCGCCAAGGCTTATTGTAGCCCCATTCGCAAATAGAATAAACAATTGGCTTTTGAGGCGCATTGTTTTCTTTAGCTATTTTGTAGCTAGCCTCTTTTAGTATCTTGCCCATATTTATATACTGCATCATTGCGCTATCTGCGCGCGTGTGTATGGGATTAAATAATTTTATATTGTTGTTGCCTTCTTTTAGTTTTACCACCACTTGAAACCTAGCGGTATAGTTAAAAAACTTTTGGGGCGGTACATTTATGGTGTAGTTATCGCTATCGTTAACTCTAACCATCAAAAACTTGTCGTACCTGCCTTTTTTGTAGATGTTTACAGTAAGAACATACTCACCGTCTTTAGGCACAGAGATTTTGGTGTACTCCATAAGTCCTAGATTAGCGTCCAGTCCCGAAACATAGTACTTACCAGGAACTTTACTGTGCATTCTAAATCTTGCAAGTCCTTCTAGCCTAGCTTCGTGACAGCTATATACAGTGCCTTCTTTACTACCAAATGGCGCTATGGTTATGCCATAAATAAGTGGCGCATAACGGCTAATTGGTATATTGTGGCAAAAGTCATACTTAAAGTACTCTATACCCCACCTTGCAAAAGTTTGCGCGTCCAATTTTTCATTGCCAAGGCTTGCAGGCAAGTCTTCACAAGTGTAAGTGCCGTTAGAGGAATAAATGCCTACCTTAAGCCCTAAGTCGTTTATCTTTTTTACCAGATTGGGAATTCCGCTTGCAAAGGTGGTCAAATCAGGTTGCATTTCGCCGTTTTGATCACGCATAGAAGAATGCCAGCAGTCGTCAATATTGACATATTGATACCCCGCATCTAAAAGACCGCTTTCTTTCATAGCCACCGCTGTTTCATAAATGACATCTTCATTTATGTTGTTCTTAAAGGTATTCCAACTCGACCAGCCCATTGGCGGAGTGTGACAAACGCCGTTGTCGTATACCTTTTGTTCGTAAATTTCCGTAACCTTGCTAGGTCTTGAAAAATACTTCTTAATTACACAGAATGGGCACATCTTATTAAATCTCATGGACTTAGTATATCACAATGAAAATATAGTTTTCAAGACCTAAAATTATTTTTCATTCTCTTTTTCTGCTTTTCTTTTTTTAACTAGTTTTATAGTGGTTAGCGCAATAAAAAATACTCCTGTCACAATCAAAAACACTCCATAGCTTTTTTGCAAAACGGCATTTTTAGTTCTGCCTACTGCAAGGGAAGCAAGAACTGCTGTAAAAATAGCTGGGATTATCATTTTTAGCAGTCCCTTTTTTTCTATCATTTTGCCTTTAATGTTTATTATGGTGACTACAATAGACATAGGGATAAAAGCAACCAAGTTAATTGACTGCGCTATGTTTTGCGGCACTGTAAAAAAGATGGTCAACATAGGAATCAACAATGTGCCGCCCCCCATGCCCATACCGCCAAGTATGCCTGAAATTATACCAGCTAAAATAAATAAAAATGTTTTCATCTTGTTACCTTTTTACATAAGGAGTATTCGTAAACCCGCCGCCACCATAACGGTATAAAAAATATAGCTAAGTACAGTATTTGATAATTTCTTTAACAAAAATGCGCCCACTATTCCACCGCCTACCACTCCTAAACCTACCTTTATGGTGAGTGGAAAATTATATATGCCTTGCAAAATATAAGTAATTGCCGACACTATGCAAAGGGGCAAAATAATAACAATGGCCGTAGCGTGAGCCTTTCTTTCTTCATACTTCATAAGATAGACAAGCAAAGGCACAACAAAAATTCCACCGCCGCCGCCCCAGATTCCGTTTACAAATCCCGCCACCAAACCAATAATTATATAAAGTATGGTCTCTTTTTTCTTTGACATTATTTTCATCAACCTTAGTATTGTGCAAAGCGCGCAAACTTATATTAAATTTCTAGTGTACATTTACCTTGCTTTTGTCTATACTAAAGTTATGCAAGGAAATAGAATACTAAGTAAAGAATTTTTTGAAATGAGCGCCGACAACTTAGCAATTAGCTTGCTTGGCAAAACCTTAGTGCGTAATATTGATGGGCAAATAACAAGGTACTTAATTGCCGAAACAGAATGCTATATGGGCGTGCTAGACACAGGTTGCCAAGCACATAGGGGCAAAACGCCTAAGACAAGCGTTTTGTGGGAAAGAGGCGGTACTCTCTATGTGCATTTAATTTATGGTCTTTATTATATGCTAAACATAATAGCAGGAAAAGAAGGCGACCCTATGGGCGTTTTAATAAGAGGCGTCAAGGGCATAAAAGGTCCTGGCCGTCTTACAAGAGCGCTAGAGATTGGCAAGGACTTTAACAGAGAAAACTTGCTTTTATCGGAAAGAATTTGGATAGAAGACACAGGCCTTATCCCGCTATACAAAAAAACACCGCGCATTGGTATTGATTATGCCGACGATATAGACAGAAATCAGCTTTGGCGGTTTGTGGCATATGATTATTTATAAATGAAAAAAGTATATACTATTGGTCATTCTACAACTGACTTTGCCACCTTTATAAGTTACCTTAAAGCGCATAATGTCAATATGCTTATTGATGTAAGAAGTATGCCAGGCAGTAGGTATGTTCCACATTTTAATAAAGAAGTTTTGTCTATTACTTTACCACAAAACAATATCAAGTACATTCACTTTGCCAAGCTTGGCGGCAGGCGCAAAAGCTATAATAGTTACCATTATCAAAAGGTAGAGGGCTGGCAAAATAAGTCCTTTAGAAACTATGCATCATATACTCTAACAGACGAATATGCAAAGCAAATAGATGAGCAATTACTTTAATAAGCGCAAATACTTGTTGTCTAATGTGCGCCGAAGTTTTGCCATGGAAGTGCCACCGCTCTATTATTTCCAATACCCTAACTATATTAGGCATAGAGGTCTACCATATCAAAGATGACAAAAGCTGCGCGTTCCACCACCTTAATAAATATGGCGCAACTGCCATTCAAAAAGACGGCAAACTTATTTATCCCAAAGTAAAATCATAATACTGTCTATAAAAGGCAAAATTGGCAAAACTTAAATTTAGATTATTAAATAATTTTAAGGAGAATTAATCTAATGAAGTTTAACAATTTATTTAGTCCCATTAAAATTAGGGATTTGCAGCTAAGAAACAGAGTGGTATATCCTGCTATGGCAACAAATCTTATAGCCGACGGCGGCTATGTTACAGATAAGCTTATTGATTATCATGTGGCAAGAGTAAAAGGCGGCAACGGGCTTAACATAACTGAAGCTGCGTCCGTGCATACGCCAAGCGCGCCGCGCAATTTTCTCTCCGTTAGCGACGACAAATTTTTAGATGGACTAAAAAAACTAAATGACGCCATTCATAACGCAGGAGGAAAGTCTTGCGTTCAGTTGTGGCAAGGGGGCTTTGTGGTAGCGTCTGACCCTGCTGCGCAAATAATTGTGCCAAGCGATTTAGATTTAGGCGGTTTTACCGTAAAAGGTTGCACGACAGAAACAATTCAAGAAGTTGTAAAAGCGTATGGGCAAGCAGCGGCAAGGTGCGTTAAGGCAGGTTTTGACTGTCTAGAATTTCATGCGGCGCACGGATATTCCCCCCATATGTTTTTAAGCGGCGCTTTTAATAAAAGAACAGACCAATATGGTGGTTCACTGCAAAATAGAGCAAGATATCTTATAGAGTGCATTAGGGAAATTAGAAAAAATATACCCGATAGTATGCCACTTCTTATGCGTATTGTAGCACACGACGACTATGTAGAAAACGGGCTTAGCATAGAAGACATAATTAAGTTTTGCCTTATGGCAAAAGCTGAAGGCGTTGATGTGTTAGATGTATCTAGGGGCAATGCGTCAAGCGCAGCTGTAAAGTATGAAGTTCCGCCCATTGACATACCTAGAAGCTTTAATGTGGATAATGCCGCCAGAATAAAGAAAGAAACGGGTATGACAGTTATTGCGGTGGGCAGAATTAATGACCCAAAGCAAGCTGATTATATTATCTCTAGCGGCAAAGCCGATATGGTAGTTATGGGCAGAGCACAAATTGCCGACGCGGAATTTTGCATAAAAGCCAGGCAAGGCAGAGAGGACGATATTGTAAGGTGCATAGCTTGCAATCAAGGCTGTGTGGATAGATATATGCAAAGCAATGAATTTCCTCACATTTCTTGTTTAAGAAATCCCACAGTGGGCAGAGAAGCTGAAATGCGCCTGGTAAGAACTAACACGCTCAAAAAAGTAATAATTGCAGGCGGCGGAGTGGGCGGAATGGAAGCTGCTATCACTCTTAAACAGCGCGGACATAACGCTATTCTTTGTGAAAAATCAGACAAGCTTGGCGGACAGTTTTTGCTAGCTGGTCTTGCGCCAAGAAAACAAGAAATGTCTGACTCTGCCATTTCAAGAGCGCAACAAACATTAAGGGCGGGAGTGGATATTAGGCTAAATACCACAGTTGACCAAAACTTACTTGAAAAAGAAAAGCCAAATGCTGTTATAATAGCCGTTGGCTCATCGCCCCACCTTTTAGATATTAAAGGAGCAGATAAAGACAATGTCTACAATTCTTATGATGTGTTTGCAGACAGAACACCGCCCCAAATTAGCAATGTCATAGTGGTAGGCGGCGGACTGATTGGACTAGAAGTTGCTGAATATTTGGCGCAAAAAAATAACGCTGTTATTGTTATTGAAGCCTTAGACGAAGTAGGCGTAGAGCTAGGCGCTTTCCGCAAAATAAATGTAATGGAAAGCTTAGCTAGCTACAAAATAGCCACTGTTAGCAAAACAAAATGCGTAGAGATAATAGACTCTGGACTAATTGTAGAAAAGGAAGGCAAACAACAAGAGCTAAAATGCGACTATGTGGTTATAGCTACTGGCTCAAAAAGTAACGATTATTCCGACATAAAAGAATATTGCGCTAAAAATAATATTCATTACTATGTAATCGGAGACGCCAAAAAACCGCGTAAAGCAATAGATGCCATTCACGAAGGCGCAGAAGTGGCAAGGCAAATATAAACCTAAAAATATCAGTCAATATTGACTGATATTTTTCTTGGTGCAAAATTATTTTAATAGTCTTTTGCCATTTTACACATAATAGCAATAAGGTTAAGTACCAAATACGGAAAAAAGGAGGTCAAGGTGCTGTATTTTTAACTATTAGTTAAAGAAAATGGCATCAAAATATATTATGGATATAGCTGCGTTAGTAATGAGTATAATTGCTATAATCTTAAGTATTGCCGCACTAGTGATGAAACGCAAATAGCAAAAGTTAGTTATGAATTTTTATTCATAAAAAAGTAAATGCGCAAAAAGTTAAAGCTTTTTTCTAAAGCTAAATTTTTTGCGTATTTTATTATAGGTTCAAGTTGAAAAAATTATTGGCGTTTTCAAATAAAATTTTCTGTAAAACATTACTAGACAGGTTTAGCTTTTCTAGTAGCGCCAATTCCCCATCATAGTCCCACATAGGAAAATCTGTGCCAAACATAACTTTGTCATAACCTAAAAATTCTATGATAGTCTTTGCCTTATCAGCGGGCATAAACGCCAGCGATGAACAGCAATCAAACCATACATTATTAAGACCTTTATAAAGTTTATAATGCTCCCACTCAGACCAACCGCCAAGGTGAGCTGCTATAAATCTTAAGTGTGGAAAATCCTTTGCCGCCTTTACCATTTGGCTAGGGTGGCTAAAACTTTTTCTTTTGTCACCTGTGTGCATTTGGATAGCGTACTTACTGTCTATCATCTCTAAAATTTTATAACTCTTTTTGCCGTCTATTTCAAACTCTTGAAAGTCAGGGTGCAGCTTTACGCCTTTTATGTTTAGGCTATCAAACCTTGCAATTTCCTCCCTTAATTCCTGCTTTTCCATGTCAGGGTGCAAAGTGGCAAAAGGAATAAATAAATTGTCGTTATTTGTAGCTTTGGATACAAAATCGTTGATAGAACGAACTTGGTTTTTGTTTGTAGCAACGGAATGCACTACAATTTTTACCACATTACTTTTCTTTGCAAGCGTCTTTATTTCATTAAGTGTGCCATCTTTTGCCGCCATATCCAGCCTATAAAAATACCCTATTGCTTTAACGGCTTTTCTAGCTATCTTTTCAGGGTAAATATGGGCATGCACATCAATAATCTTTTGATTCATTAGGGTTAGTACTAGTCCTTTTATACAATGTATATAATAATTATAACGAAATTCTAGCTAAAAGCCAAGTAAATAGCCAATATTAGAAAATACCAAAAAAAAATGGTATTTTTGAGCAAAAATGCGTTAAAATGGGAAAAATATCAAAAAAGCTTTACAAGTTCATAATTCTATGTTAATGTGTATATGGTATAAATAAAAGGACATATTTATGACTTCAACTACAAAAAAGATACTAATTATGTCTATCGTTGCAGCGGCTGCTGTATGCGCAATGGTCGCTACGATACTAAGCATATTAGGTTAAGATATATATTAATTATTTATAGATTTTTTATTAAGATTTGACGGCATCAGCTATATAAGATACCGCTAGTTTTTTAATGTTTAACAATTATGGTAAAGCTTTAAGAGTTTTTACAGCGTCATTTGCGTCTTTGCAATAAATACCGCCTATTTTTGTTGCGTACTCTTTTGTAATAACTGCGCCACCTACAAGTATAGGTATATCGTGTTTTTCCTTAACTATTTTAATGGCTTTTTGTATATTTACAGCGGTAGTTGTCATTAGAGCCGACAAGCCAAGTACGCATGGGTAATATTTTTTTACCGCCTTTAATATCTCATCGTAGTCAACATCTTTGCCAAGGTCTATTACTTTATAGCCATAGTTTGCCACTACTGCTTTTACAATATTTTTTCCAATATCATGCACATCGCCTTTAATGGTAGCTATAACAAACACCTTTTTTTGCTGGACTTGCTCATTTACCATAACTTTCTCTAGCTTTGAAAATGCTTCTTTTGCCGCTTGGGCGCTAGCAATTAGCTGTGGTAAAAATAGTTTTTTACTTTGGTAATCTTCCCCAACTTTATCAAGTGCGGGTATTAGGTATTTAGATACAATACTTAGCGGCTCATTTTCTTTTAACAGTTCACTGCAAAGTGATTTTGCAAGCTCTTTTTGTCCGCTATACACTGCATCAAACAAGGTTTTTTTATAACTAAGCTGTGCTTTTGGCTGTTTTATCACTTGACTAGTAGCATATTCTATATACTTTTCTGTTGCCCCATCTTTAGCTAGCAAAAAGTCCTTAGCAAACTTGCTTCCTTTTATGCCAATAAGATTTGGGTTTATTATGCACAAGTCAAGTCCTGCATCTATGGCAAGCTCCATAAACATTGCGTTTATGTCCATTCTAGACGGCATTCCAAAAGATATATTGCTAATGCCAAGCGCTGTTTTAACTCCTAGCTTTTTGATATCCTTAAGCGCGCCTAAAGTGCAAAGCGCATTGCCTTTGCCAGAAGCTTCCGCCATAGTAAGTGTATCTATATAGATATCTTCTTTATCTATGCCTATCTCTTGGCATTTTTCAATAATTTTTTTTGCTATGTTTACTCTTTCATTAATGTCATTAGAGACACCTTTTTCATCAATGGTAAGCCCAATTACTGCCGCACCGTACTTTTTGGCAAGGGGCAAAACAGTATCTAAACTCTCTTTTGTGCCATTTACAGAATTAATAATGGCTTTGCCTGTATACACTCTCAAAGCTTTTTCAAGCGCTTTTATGTCTGTGGTATCTATTTGTAGCGGCAGTGTAGTTATACCTTGCAGTTTTTTAACAAGTTTTGCAAGCGTATACTCTTCATCTATGCCATTTAGCCCCACATTGACATCTAAAATATCGGCTTTTGCAACTTCTTGCTCAATAGCTTGAGCCAAAATATACCCCCAGTCTTCTTCAATAAGCGCCTTTTGAAAGGCTTTTTTTCCTGTTGGGTTTATTCTTTCGCCCACTATTTTAGGAGCGTCTATCTCAACATATTTATAAGCAGAGCAAACAATGCTCCTTTTGCGGTATTTTGTATTGCCAGCTACAACTTTAGTCCATTCTTTTTTGGTTTCCGCTATAAATTTTGGCGTCGTGCCACAGCACCCACCCACTATTTTTACGCCCATTTTTTTAGCTTGCGCTGTAAAGGTGGCAAACTCATTTTTAGTTGTATGGTATACCGTTTTACCATTTTCAACTGTAGGCATTCCTGCATTTGGCTTAATAAAAACTGGTTTGTCTGTATTCTCTTTTAAGCGTTTTATAAGCTTAAGCATTTCTTTTGGGCCTAGCGTACAGTTTATGCCTATTGCGTCTATGCCCATACTGCCAATTACTTTGGCAAAGCATTCTATCGGATTGCCAAAAACGCTAATGCCGTTTTCTTCAAAACTCATAGACACCATAACTGGCAACTTAGAATTTTCTAGCGCGGCAAGCGTTGCTATCTTAGCTTCAGTAAGGCAAGTCATAGTTTCTATAACAATAATGTCTGTCTTGTCATTTGCTAAGGTAATAATCTGTTTGTAAGCGTTATACGCCTCATCAAAATCTATGCCTCCATCGCCTATTATTTTGCCAAGCGGACCTATATCTAGCGCAACAAAGGCATCTTTGCCCTCTACACAGTTTTTTGCTATACTTATAGCCGAAGTCGATAGTTTTTCTAGTTGAATGTTGTCAAAATTATAACAATTTAATCCAAAAGTATTGGTAAAAATAATGTTAGAGCCTGCGTTTAGATAGTCATTATGCACGCTTTTTACTATATCTGGGTTTTCAATATTTAACCTTTCTAGCCTGTGTCCAATGGGCGTATTCGCTCTTTCCATAAGCAAACTTCCCATTGCGCCATCTAGCAAAAGCTCCTTAGATAAGTCAATCATTGCATTGCCCTTTGCAGTCGTCGTTTTTTACGCATAATTTGCATCTTTGCACTTTAGCTTTTTTGCCTATACCAATTACGGCAGTAACAGTTTTTTGCGGAGTCATCATTCCGCTTTCTGTAAGCTTTACTCCCAGCTCTTTTTCTGCGTTAACAAGCCTTAGTATATCTTTTTGAGCATCAAGGGGAAAATCGCCGTATCCACAGCTAAAACGCTCAGTTAAATCTTGCTCCGACTCTGCTTTGCCAATAACGCTCTCAACATAGTCACAGTACTTTTCAATAAGGTAGCCAGCTAGCACATCAAGATAATAGCCAAGGCTTAAGTCGCACACTTCAAAAGATCGTATTATTCTGTCCACGCCATAGCCTAAGGTGGCGCAAAACAAATATACCTTGTCACAGCCTAAAAGGTGGGCTTTTATGTCATTGCCTTGCAAATAAAAGTCACTACCTTTTAGCAACACTCCCTTTTCTGTAAATTCAGGCGTAAAGTGCGCTGAGCAATGACCAAATACCGTATAGCCGTTTAGAAGGTCTACACTTTTTTCAATCTTTTCTTGCACATCTTCAGTAAAAAGCTCCATATCGTTGTTAAGCTCTTTACCTATAAAATAAACTTCCGCTTCTTCGTATCCAAGTTCTATTACTTTCATAACTTCCTTTTATGTTCAAATTTTTCAAATACTCTTTTTGCTATATCGGCTTTGTTCATAGAGTAAAGGTGAATGTTTTTTTGTCCGTTATTAATTAGGTCATCTATTTGCGTTACGGCATAATCTATGCCAGCGTCATAAAGGTTATCTACATTGTTTGCCACCATCTTTGCAAAGGTAGGTGGCATATGCGTTCCACACATTGAAACAATTCTGCTTGTCTGCGATTGACTGGTAATAGGCATAATACCAGCGGAAATAGGGCTAGTTATATTTTTTTGGCGCACTTTATCTATAAAATCATAAAAGCAACTGTTATCAAAAAAAAGTTGCGTAATGAAAGCTTCTATTCCGCAATCTTCTTTATGGCGCATAAATTCAATGTCTTTTTCCAGGCTTTCAGCTTCGGGGTGACCTTCTGGATAACACGCTCCAAACAAAGTAAATTCAGGATAATTCTTTTTTATGTACAAGGCAAGTTCACTTGCGTATCGAAAATCAAAAAACTTGCTCTCTGGCACTAAATCGCCACGCAAAATAAGCAAGTTTTTGACATTTTTGCGACGATAGGTTTCCACCATAGACTCTAGCTTTTGCTTAGTTAAATTAACTGCGGTGACATGAGCTAGCACTTTCATACCAAAGGCATCAATTGCAACAGAGGCAACATCGGCGGTCTTGTCACCTCCTGCTCCGCTTGCGCCATAGGTTACTGATACAAAATCGGGGTTCACTTCGCCAATGCCTTTAAGCGCGCGAATGACCCCTTCTAAATGCCCCTCTTTTTTAGGTGGAAAAACTTCTACCGATAAACAAAGTTGGTCGTTTTTTAATTTATCAATCATTGTTATCCCTTTAAAATATTTCTGTTTATATAAAGTATACAACATTAGTTTATCATAATGCAAATATTATACCTTACTTTTTTAGCGTCATGGCAGGTTTTAAGGGATTGCGTCTTACAAGGCGCACGCCCTAAAGCCGCTATATATGCGGCTTTAGGGCGGCGGCGCGGTCACAAAAAACTTTTTGTGACCGCGCCTTTTAGTTGTAAAATAGTTTTCTCTGCCGCTCTTATAATAATACTTTTTACGGCTTTTTAAATGAATTTAATAATTCTTTTACTTCTTCAGCGCTATAAACAGGCGCTTTGCAAGTTCCTTTATAACAACAATAATAAGCTATGTTTTCAGCGATTGGATAATTTTTTGTAAAGGGCGCGCTATTTTCTAACTGTTTTTTGTTTTGCGAAGTTTTGACTAAAATATCTACATTTTTAAGACTTTGTAAAAACTTTATATCGAAATCTTTATTAGTTACCACAATAAGCTCTGGCTTAGGATAGGCAATATTTACCATTGACATAAGAGAATATCCGTACCCTAGCGCATAGCGCTCAGCATTTGGAATAATAGCTTCAAACTGCGTTTTTATACAGCGTTGCCATTTTTCATGGCCTGTTAGTTTATATAAACTATTAAAGACATCACAAGCTACGCTATTGCCTGACGGCATTGCGCCGTCATGATATTGTTTCGGCCTTATAATAAGCTGTTCGCTATTTTGAGAGTACAAATATAGTCCATTGCCATTGCCAAAGTCACTATACATTTTGTGGGCTATTTCTGCAGCTCTTTCAAGGTAGTCTAAATTAAAGGTACAACTATAAAGGTCAATAAGCGCTTTTGCGTAAAAAGCATAATCGTCTAGTATGCCCATTTGTTTTTTCTCACCGTCACGCCACCTTATATATAGCAGTCCATTTTCGCCTGTTAAATTCTTTTCTATAAATTCATAAGCTTTTATTGCGTACTTAATATAAGTTTCTCTGCCCAAAACCTTACCAGCTTTTACAAGCGCCGATATCATAAGGGCATTCCACGCTGTTAAAATTTTATCATCGGTAAATAATTTTGCCCTCGATTTTCTAAACTCTATTAGCTTATCCCTATAATTATCTAGTTCTTTTGACGCTGTCAAATAAGATGGATTATTTAATAAGTTTGCAATAGACTTTTCATCTTTTATATCATAGCTTGCGCAAAAACTATCTGCGCTTTCGGTGTCAAGCGCGTTATATATTTCCTTTTTAGTAAGAAAATAATACTCTCCCTCCTTGCCGTCAACATCGGCGTCTTGTGCGCAATAAAATGCACCCTCTGGGTGTCTTAATTCTGTTACCAAATAGCCTATTGTCTTAGTTATGACATCGCTAAATAACTCATTTAGTTCAAAATTCTTGCTATTTTCTATATATGTTGCGTAGGCGTTTATTAGTAAAGCGTTATCGTAAAGCATTTTTTCAAAATGTGGCTCTAGCCAAATTTCGTCAGTGGAATAGCGGCTAAAACCGCCTCCAATATGATCATAGATTCCGCCCCTATACATTTGTATAAGAGTTTTTTGCGCCATTTTCCACGCTTTATCATTTTCTTTAGCCACTGCATAATCCATTAAAAAAAGCAAGTTATGTGAAGTTGGGAATTTTGGCGCACCGCCAAAGCCACCGTTTTCTTCATCAAACGCCATATCAAATCTAGTAAAAGCGTTGTCTAAAATATCAGGAACGCTTCTTTCTCTATCTCTCTCTTTACTCTCTTCTTCCTTTGCTAAAAACTCAATAATTCTTTGCCCTGACTCTGATAACTTTTGTTTATCTCTAGACCACATTGACGAAACATATTCAAGCAGTTCATACAGTCCAATTCGCCCTAACGCATTTCGTTTTGGCAAATATGTCCCTGCAAAAAAGGGCTTTTGCTCCGCCGTCATAATTATTGTCATAGGCCAGCCGCCGCTGCCTGTTAAAGCTTGGCAAACTTCCATATAAACGCTGTCAATGTCTGGCCTTTCTTCTCTGTCAACTTTTATGGAAATAAAATGCTTATTTAACATATCAGCTATCTCTTTATCTTGAAATGACTCTTTTTCCATAACATGACACCTATGACAAGTAGAGTACCCAATGCTTAAAAATACTGGTTTGTCTTGCTCTTTTGCCATACTAAAAGCT
This sequence comes from Clostridiales bacterium, assembly GCA_012520515.1. GTDB lineage: Bacteria > Bacillota > Clostridia > Christensenellales > DTU072 > CAG-1782. The sequence continues at coordinate 4,105 of JAAYOD010000002.1, read as the reverse complement.
TTTTCCGACCAAGGATACCAATTTATTGGATTGGTAGCGTGCTGTAATAGATAGGGAGATTTTTCCTTGACTAAAATGTTTTCTTTCATATTTTTATTACCTCTTAATGTAATTATTGATTAATAAGACACAATTTAACCAAGTTTTTAAAAAATTGTTACCGCTTTTACGATGGCAGGCGCAGCATTTTGGCAAGATTTTTGCCAAAATGCAAAAACACCGCAAAAGTGCTTGCGGTGTTTTTAAAGGTTTTTTCTCAAAAAAACTTTGATACGCCTGCTTTTTAATAGGCTTTATCACCATACAATAATTCACTTACCGTAACTGTTTTTAGTTTTTTGTTTTTATAACAATCTAGTATTAGCGGCAATGCCTTTACCGTTTGTTCGGTAGGGTGCATAAGTATCATATCTCCGCTTTTTACATCGCTTGTGGCGCGCTTTAGAATAAGCTGATAATCTTTATCCCGCCAATCAATAGTATCTTTTGACCACATAATTACCTTATAGTCTAGGTTTTCACACACCTTTAACATTGTGTCGCCTATACTGCCGCTGGGCGGCGCAAAGAGATTTGTCTTAATGCCAGTAAGTTCTTCCACCTGCTTTTCACACAGCAAAATCTCATCGCGGTTTTGCTTTTCATTAAGCTTAGCGTGGTCACGATGCAAATAGCCATGATTGCCAATTTCTGCCCTTTCTGCCATTTTCTTTAGCGTTTGGGGGTTTTTTGATGCCCAAATACCGCCTACAAAAAATGTGCAAGTGGCGCTATATCTCTCCATAATTGCCATCATCTCTTCTACCTGCTCTGCCCCCTCATAGACATTTATCATTATAGCTACGCTATTATCTTGCGTATCCACTCTATAAATTGGCTTAAAAACAGCTGTAAAATTGGTGGGCACACAGGCGACATACAGCGCAAATATCATAACAATTATGATAATGTTAGAGATGACATTGGTAAATATCGACGCTTTATTAATATTCTTAATTAGCTTATTCATATTGTATTTATATGCCCGATATTGCTGATAAATGCTAAAGGCAAATTCAATTGACTTTTGCGCTTTTATAATCTACAATAAACTGGTAAATAAATTATTATAAAGATTATTTTTGGGAGTTATTTATGGCAAAATTAACAATGGAAAAATTGGTAGCCCTTTGCAAAAACAGGGGCTTTATTTTCGCAGGCAGTGAAATTTACGGCGGACTGGCTAACACTTGGGATTTTGGACCTTTGGGCGTGGAATTAAAAAACAATGTTAAAAAGGCTTGGTGGAAAAAGTTTGTGCAAGAAAGTCCTTATAATGTAGGTCTTGACTGCGCTATACTAATGAATCCAATGGTATGGCAAGCAAGCGGACACCTTTCTGGATTTTCTGACCCGCTTATGGACTGCAAAGAGTGCAAAAGCCGTCATAGAGCCGACAATCTTATAGAAGCTTACGCTACTAAGAATAACTTAAATTTAGTTATTGCTGGCTGGGATAATGCCCAAATGGAAAACTTTATTGCTGAAAAAGGCATTAAATGCCCCGTTTGCGGAAACGCTAATTTTACTGGTGTGCGCCAATTTAACTTGATGTTTAAGACTTTTCAAGGCGTAACAGAAGATACTTCAAACACTATTTATTTGCGACCAGAAACAGCGCAAGGAATATTTGTAAACTTTACAAATGTAGTGCGCTCCACCCGTCAAAGAGTGCCATTTGGCATAGCGCAAATAGGAAAGAGCTTCCGTAACGAAATAACTCCAGGCAACTTTATTTTCAGAACAAGAGAGTTTGAGCAAATGGAACTTCAATTCTTTTGTAAACCAGGCACTGATTTAGATTGGTTTGCATACTGGAAAGACTTTTGCCACAATTGGCTAAAAGGGCTAGGCCTTACTGACGATGTTATAAGACTTCGCGACCACAGCAAAGAAGAACTTTCTTTTTATTCTCTTGCAACTACTGACTTTGAGTATAAATTCCCATTTGGCTGGGGTGAGCTTTGGGGCATAGCCGACCGCACAGACTATGACCTTACTTCCCATATGAAACACAGCGGTAAAAATATGGAATATACAGACCCTGTAACCAACGAAAAGTATATTCCTTATGTAATAGAGCCAAGTTTAGGCGTAGAGCGTATGGTGCTTGCACTTCTTTGCAACGCTTATTGCGAAGAACAGCTAGATGGCGGCGACAGCCGTACAGTTATGCGTTTCCACCCCTTTATTGCGCCTATTAAAGTTGCGGTATTGCCCTTGCAGAAAAAAGCTCTTGGCGACAAAGCTACTGAGCTTTATCAAAAGCTTTGCAAGAAATATCCTTGCTCTTATGACGATACTGGCAGTATTGGAAAAAGATACAGACGCCAAGACGAAGTTGGCACACCATATTGTATAACAGTTGACTTTGACACACTTGACGACAACACCGTAACAATAAGAGAGCGCGACAGTATGGAACAAGTGAGAATAAATATAGACCAGCTTACCGCCTACCTAGATGAAAAATTAGCATACTAGAATATGAAAACCGTAAAAAGCAATTTACGGTTTTTTTATGCCTTGAAAAAATTAGCTTAATGTGATACAATTTTTATAGTTTTATATAGATAGGAATAAATCTTATGGTACTAAAAATTTGCAAAATTGTAGCAATTGTGTTGCTTGTGTCAGTTCTCGCTTTAACAACAGTAAATTTATTTTATGTCGGCGATAACACTAACTGCGCCATAGTGGTAGTGCACGGTATGGCTGGCGGAGGACTTGTAGACAAAGACGGCAATCCTATTTGGGACCCATTTGGCGGAGAACTTTATTACAAAAACTTTTTTACCGACCCTATCGCCATGATTGTGGACATTGTGTTTGGACAGCAGTACGCAAAAAACACCAAACAGCTTTTAGACGACATTTTGGCAAATGACCCTAACAACCTAATTTATCAACTGACTTCCGACCAAGACGGCAACATTAAAGATAACGGCATAGTGGCAGCTACTGCAGATTCTAGATTGCCATATGGTCCACTGCAAGCCTATAAAGATATCTATCAAGGGCTATATAATGAGTTTAACGACGATATAGAAGTTGTGCTTTTTCAGTATGACTTTAGACAAGATAATTACACCAGTGCGCAAAATCTTGAAAACTTTATAAACCAAAACGGCTGGGACGAAGTTATTATTTGCGCTCACAGTATGGGCAGTGTGGTTACTTCTTGCTACCTAGCAAAAAGTCAAGAAAACCGCGACAAAGTGCGTGGATTTATGTCTATGGCGGGAGCTTTACTTGGCTCAACTAACGCCCTTGCGGTATATGAACAGCCCGAAATCTATATTGGCGGTGTCTATGATATGCTAGACCAGTTGCCTGCGCTAAAAAAAGTTATTGGCAACAAGATAGATAACATTGTGCAAGAACAAATACTGCCTTTTATCAACAATATGGCCAGCGTGGGACAGCTTTTGCCATCTATGGAATATGCGCATTTTCTAAAAGAGTATTACGGTCAAGCCTTTTTGACAGTAAACGGCAAAGAAATTACTACCAATGAAGAGCTTATGATCTTCTATCTCTCTAGGCCTTGGGCAAGAAAGACAAATGGCACAACTAAGGCATTTATGATGGACTTGCCAAACTTTATGAATTCTTTCTTTGGACATGAAAACGGAGAAAGATACCATGTCACTCAACTTGTCAATACTTTCTACTTTGCTGGAAACGGTCTTCACACAGCAACAGGCGCAACGGTATCGGGCGACAAAACTAAGCTATATTATACATCGCTAGGCGACGGCACAGTACCGCTTTATAGCGCCACTATTGGACTTAATCCCAAAGATAATTACAATGTAAAAGTATATGAGGGCAAATCTCATTTAGATATTGGTATGCTTTATGATGGGCAGTTTGCCCAAGATTTAACGGCGGCAATAAGGTTTTTGCTATAATAAAAGTGACCAACTATTATACGCTAAATAAAGGGCGCGCCCAAAAGAAGCGTTCACTTAGGGATTGAATAAAACTTAACTGAACAGCTTCAAGCGGAGCAAAAAAGACCAGCCACAATCAGGCATGAATGCTTGAAGCGGCTGGCCTTTTT
>JAAYOD010000035.1 GCA_012520515.1 Clostridiales bacterium | reverse complement strand
AAAAGTTTGACAAATGATAAAAAAAGTCAAAATTATGCCAAATATTCCCTATCTGACAGTAACGGTAAGAAGCTAACCGAAGCACAAGCTGGGTTTTTTAAGGACAGCAAGGCAAGAGATGAGCAAGGGAAATTGCTGGAAGTTTATCACGGAACAGGTACAGGTTTTAATGTTTTTGACAGAACAAAAGCAAGAAGTTATTCATCAGTAGATTATGATTTGCCTGCGTTTTACTTTAGTGCTGATAAACGACAGGCAAGAGATTATGGAAGTAGAGTTATTGATGCATATATTAATTTAACTAACCCTCTTATTGCGGAAGACCAATTACCGAATATAAGAGATGGAGAAACACCTAATGATTTATATAATAGACTTGTTAAAGAAGGGTATGATGGCATAATTATTCCTGGAGAAAGCATATTAGACAATGAATATATAGTCTTTCACTCCAATCAAATCAAATTTACCACCAACCTAAACCCCACCGTTAATGAGGACATAAGGTATTCGCTAAACAAATACACACCCAAAGCAGTGGCGTCAGCCAAAGCGCTTATAGACAGTAATATTATAACAAACGATATAAACGCTCATTTTTGGCAATGGCACAGCGAAGCGGTAGCAGAACTTATAGATAAAGAAATAGCATTGCCCGATAAAAGAACGGTAAGAGAGAGAGTAAACAGCATAGCAGGCAAGATTATGCAAGAGGGTAAGTATTCTACCAAGCTAGACGAAAAATACAAAAGAACTTTTAACCAAGAGCAAAGCGGAGTACGTTGCGAGCGGATTTACATTCTAGTATAGTTGGATTAGAAACCCGTTTTTACTATGTAATTATATCATATTACACTGCATAAAGCAACTTTTCTAATGTTAATTGATTAATTTGATTTTATTTATAGAATATTATCTGTCTTAAGTGGGGAGATATTGCTTTATTATATATCGACATAAAATTATTATAGGATATTGGAGGTTTTATCTTTTACTTTGGTTAAAAACTCCTTTTAACCATTTTTTGTTACGGCTTTTGAATAAAATACAGGAATCGGACTGTCGAATATGAGTAGATAACTCTCTTTTTAATTGCGTAAGTTTAACTTCATCTAATTCTCCTTCAAACACAGAATTTTGAATATGAAAAAGATATTTTTTTGCAATTTTGAAGACATTTCTTGTTATTTTTGCACCCATTTTATCAGCTGTAATATCATATATTAAGATTATATACATAACTTAAACCTTTTTATTAAATCTTAGCCATTTTAGAAAAATCATATAAGCTATAAAATTATTTTATACAATTACCACCATATTTTAAATGGACAATATTGGTGTTCTTCTATTAAATGCTTTATTATTTTATAAATTTCCAATCTTATTAAATGCCTATAGGATACGCTTCTATTTAAATTTCTATGATGCACCGTCGTCAGCATAAAATTATCCAATTCTATTATTACTTCTTTTAATTTTGCTGGTTTTAGTCTTAAGAAACCTTCTTTTTTAACAAAATCATTTTGGCTAATCATGTTTCTGTTAAGCAACCTAAAAATTAGCCTATCAACAATAAGGGGTTTAAATATTTCAGAAATATCTAAAGAAAGTGAGAATCTTTTGGAGCTTGGCTGATGGAGATAACTTATTGAAGGATTGAGTTGCGTTTTATATATCTCGCTAACGGTCTTGGTATATAAGATGCTATTTAAGAGCGATATTAGGCAATTAATCATATTGTCAGGCGGTCTTTTGGTTCTCTTATCAAAATCAATTTGTTGATTAATAATGATGTTCCAAGCAGAATAATAAATCTTTCTAATATTACCCTCTATACCCATTATTTCTGGAATAGAGTTTTGTTCCCATAAACTTTTATATATGTTTTCAATATTTAATATGTAGTTTGATAAATCTTTGCCCCTATTGTTATAGTATTTAAGGTTTCTAAGCAGATTTTCTGCAGCACCTTTAACAAAGAGTTTTGCTAGCAGGTTTCTTTTATCACTTTCTACATAATGTTGTACTTGATTAACTAAAAGTTGTCCGCTTACTAACTTTTCCCTAGGGTAAAGGGATGCTGAATAGTATCCATAGTAATTGAAAAAATGTAGACATACACCTTTTGCGCCTAAAAAATCTACTAAATCTGAATTAAATACAATGTCTCCAAAAGAGTAAATATCATACACTGTTTCTATGGGTATATCGCCATAACTGCCATCATTTTTTAATAGCCTAAGTGTATTGTTATTGCGCTTAAGTTGCCCTGATGAGAATAAATAATAGCTTCTGTCCATAACAAGATCCTTTAGGAAAAGCAAAAATCATAGTAAGCGCAATTTGTGCAAAACAGCTTTTTTTGTGCGACAGGCGGAACAGGCTTTTGCAATTCTTGCTCTATGAGTAAAAGGTTGTGTTCGATTTCTTTTATGTCGATGTCTAGAAGTTCTACCTTTAAGCTTTTTTTGAGCAATGGATAGTTAATTTGGCCACTCATTTTAACACCTTTAAGATATAGTAAATAAAGATAATACTTTAGCTGATTAATTGCCATTTGACTTTGCTTGTCAGATTTTTTGACTTCGTATACTACACTATCTTTTATATAGTCGATTTTAGCTATACCGTCTATATCAATTTGGTGTCTTTGTCTCTTATAGCTGTTTTCATCTAATTCTTTGCCTAGCTGAACAGCGGGGTGCTCACTTTCAAAAGAGATATGGTTATGATACAACCATAGTTTTCGGGCGCATAAAAAGAAGTAAGAATATAGAGTGCCGCTTACCTGAATCACTTAAAAAATTGCTCCTTTATTACTTAAATCCAATAAACCTATTTCCTCATCATATTTATTAGCTAATATGGTTATATAAGCTTGATTAAGCTCACTGTCTTTATGGATAGCATATTTTCTACTATTAAATAAATTTACTTGGAGTGATATTTCCTTGAGAGATTCTTGCAATTTCTTCTTGGCAAGTAAGGTTTCTTTGCATTTAGTAGTAGGTAAGCTTTTTATACTTTTCAAAATACTTTTTGCTTGCTCTAAAAAAGTAAAGGGTATTACTGTGCTGGCTTCTATTTCTCTGAATTTTTTTCTCGCTTCATTAATTTCAAACTCACCTGTCAACAGGTTGTCTGTTAAAAACTTCAATTGGTCTAATAAGCTTTTATGATAATTTGTATTTTTTATAGCTAGAGTGTCATAAACACACTCGATATATTCTTGTTTTTGCTTTTCGCTAAAAGGCTTATTGCAATATTTATGCAGTTCATTTACTGAACGCTGATATAATTCGTAATCATAAATGCTACCCTTACCATATCCTGTACCGCTTTTGTTATCAAAAATAAAGATATTTGGCTTAGTATCTTTATATTCTCTTGACCTATAACATCTGCCCATGCGCTGAAGCAGACTGTCAGCGGTGGACATTTCGGTAAAGAGAAAGTCAAAATCTATGTCAAGACTAGCTTCAACTAATTGTGTGCAAACCCACACTCCTTTTTCCTTAGAGGAGGCAAAATATTTAATTTCTTGCTCTTTTCTTAGTCTGTCTTTTTGAATAAACCTGCTATGTAAAAGATTTACGCTACATAAGCTATGCTCTTTTATACTCTTATAAGCATTACAAGCTTTTTCTACTGTGTTGCAAATTACTAGCACCTTTTTATTTTGACCTTCTTTAGCTATTTTAGCAAAATCCATTTCTCCACTTATAAGAGTAAGGATATGTCTTATGTTGTTGTTAAAAAAAGGTGGAGATATAACTAGGTCTGTTATATTTTCTTCTAAATATTCTTTTATAAAAGGGGGAAGGGTAGCAGTCATTATTAAAAACTTGCCACCCATTTTGTTAATCATAACAAGACCTTTTAGTATTTTGGCTAAAATTTTTGGCTGATATGCTTGAATTTCATCAATTATGACTTTAGAATAGCTGAGAGTAGAAGCTATAAGCTCTGTGCCATGCGCCTTATAGGGAAATAAAAAAAGCTGGTCAACAGTGCATACCGTAAAAGGATATGCTAAATTTTTAATAGCTTGATACTCTCTAAAGATATCATTACTTTGCGTTTCGCCATCATATTTTTCTGCCCCATCAAGCAGTTTGGAAAAAGTATCGGAATGAAGTAGCGCGCATTTATTTTTATCATAGTAGTTATTGTCGCAGATTCGCTGGTAAATTGCATTTATTGATACCTTATACGGTAGTGTTAAAATGTCTTGTCAGTACGTGCCCATATCATGGCAGCTTCCGTTTTGCCCATGCCAGTAGAAGCTGTCATGATGATATTTTTCTCTCCCTTATCTTCCATATATTGTTGGCATGGGCGCAAACTAAAACCTTTATTTAGCATTGCTTGTTTAGACAGCGCATAAGCATTTTCTGGAGATATTTCTATTTGTTGCTCACCTGCGCTGGCAGCATAGTCAAGCTTGTTTAGCATACCTTTTACTGTGGCATATTTTAACCATAACTGCTCTTCAAAATTAAATTCTGTTTGCCGTTTGAAAAAATTGTGTTTAATAATGGGTATTGCATTACAATAATTTAGTCCATATTTTTCTGCCATCAAAGCTAAATCGGTATTTACTATTTCTATTATGGTGTCGTCGCCGTCTTCATTTTTTAAGCTGCGTATATGTTGATTGATAACAGATGAAACCACTACTTTATAATCTTCTAGGTCAAGACCTTGAGCTAAAAGCTTTTTTTTGCTGATAAACGCGCCACTAAGAATGCCGTGCGGAATGTCTTTACTTTTGATATTGCTATAATGACATAGACCTTTTTTAAATTTATCAACATTTACATTTATTTGTTTATGAATATAATATTGAAAAGAAGAATTGATTTTGCCAAGGTCATGGTATTTTGACGCAAGAATAATTAAAAGCTTAGTCTTATCGTCAAACTTATCACCGTATTTGTTGCAGAAATCATCAAAGAGGTTGAGCAGCTCTTTAGTGTGCTGCTCAACACTTTGACCATTGCTTTTGGCCCAAAAGTCTTCTCTTGTAATCATGCCATAAAAACACCTATCTTCTTGCCCAGATATGTATCATAGAGAGCATTTACAGTAAAAGTAGTTCCGCCTTTAATAAGTTTTGCCTTAACTCGTTCAACAATTTTTCGAGAGGTTTCTTTGCCTGCTTTGTCTATTTGAAAGACTTTATTCATATTATAAATTGTACCAAGAGAGTTTAATTCAAGTTCATCATAGACATCAAGGGGAATTAGAGCATCATAAGCCATAGAGAAAGGTATTGATTCTTCTTCGTCGTCCGACTGTTTGCATAGGGTAACAATCTCCACATTATCTATTCTGAGAATATCTTCATGTCTGCCTAGAGCAGGATACCTGACAGGGTTTAGTAATCCATATTTTATTACTTCTAGCTCGTCAGGATTATCAGGCACAATATAAATTGCAAGCTCTACATCCACCATTAGTTGCGCGTAGCCAAGACTTCTTGTAATACCTATTTTGCCATTTGCGTCAACTGTAGGTTTTGCATATCCCCCTAGAATATTTCCAGGATTGTTTTCAACATATAACTGGTGTCTATCCATTTCAAGTTTCATACCGCTGTGATAATATCTAGTATACATATCCACTAGTGAAGATTTGCTGCTGCCCACTATGGATATTTTCATTGGATGATACTCAGTAAATCCACATGCAGTATGAATTAAACCAATGACAGTAGAATAAGGCGGTAACTTAAAGCTATCTTGTACTGCAATTGCCGTAGGTCTACGATAATTTGCCATATTTTGGTATGCAATCACTCTAACAGCTTTAAGCATAGTAGCCGTCCACCTCCATTTTTATGCTGTTGAAAAAGTCTGCTATAGTGGTGGCATTTAGTTTTTCATAAATTTCAGCACAGTTATTAAAAGAACCATTTAGATATCCCACTTTGGTATTGTTCTTAGCATCTTCGTTTGCATTAATACACTCTAAAAGCTTATCTATGTTTAGTTTTCTTTTATTTAATGCAATTCTGTTTTCAAAATAAGGATTTTTGCGCTCATAAACTCCACCTATTGCAAATACAGGGGACAGATTTTCTCGTCTTGCTTTGATGTCTCTATATAAATATTCTATAACGCCTAGAAAATCTTTAACTCTTTTAGCTTTTTCGATATTTGCAATGTTTATGTTTTCATTTTCATCAATGCCGATTAAGTCTAAATCTATTGTTATAGTGTAGGCATAGAAAGATTTATGAATTTCGCTTTGGGCAATATTATTTTCCCCGCCTACTCGTTTTGCTAATCCCATATTCGTTAAGAAGTCAGTATCTGAATTATAACTTTCCAGTGAAATGGCATTTGATAATCTAGCTACTGCATTTCTAACAATAGCGTTCTTGCTTTTAATTGTTTTCATGTATCCCAAAAAGTCAATCTCTGGATATTTGTCGATGGTAGCATTTGGTGCAAATTGTACTACAGATTTTGCGTCATTTCTATCCTTTTGGCACTCAGTATTGTCCCATCCTAGCTGATTAATAATGTTGTACCTAAGCGCTTGCCTAGATATGTAGCTATAAGAATTTCCGTCTCCTCTGGATAGTTTTTTTAGTTGTGTAATATTACCAAATCCTTCGCCATAATTAGCACTTTCAGCTTCAAAAACTAAACTGATTGTTAAACCATTCTTTTTCATTTTTAATCTCCTTATATATAATTATTGTTCATTTTGTAGTTGTTCTTCTTGTGAATTCTTATTTTGGAATTCTCCACCTTTTAGTCCCAAGACATAGGCATAACCAACTTCTTTAAAGTTTTCGTCAGAAGAAAATACATCAAAGAAAACTGAAGGTATTTCCTTATTAATACCGCTATACATTCTTGTTACTGCATCCAAAAACATATTTCTGTTGCTTGTACCTAGCGCGTTTATGAGCTTATAAATGTAAGACCTTAATTTGTTTTCTGCCTCTTTACCAAAATAGTTTTTAATGGTGATACCGCTCATTTTTGCACTTATAATCTTTTTTTCATTTTTCATACCGCTCTCCTTTAATTTATTTTGTTTTAATTGAATTTGTAGTAAACTGTTTATTAAATTATTATATCTAGATGAAGTAAGCTCTTTATCCTGTCTAAGCAATTTTTGCATTAGATTCCATTGATTGGCGTTGTTTATTAAATTGTTTAAGACTTCGGCAAAAATATCTATATACTCATCATTTATTTTGACTTTTCTCACCAAAGAGTGCAAAAACTGTTGCGAATCCTTAATTATTTCCAAGATATCTTTACCAAGAACAGAATAGGAATAAAAAGTTCTTTTATCATAACTTTCTCTAAGAATTAGCTCTATATTATTAAGTTCAAATTGATGTTTTGCGCTCAACTCATCTAATACAATGGCATTTAATACCTTGTATTTAGTTAATTCTTCGTCATCTTGCTTTTGTTCTTTATATGTTTCATTGCGCTGTTTTAGTTTCATTACTGAACTGTTGTCATTAATAAACAATTTATCTTTTTTAAATGTTCTGCCTTCCACATCGATAAACCCGAAAGGCATTAGCATATAAACAAAAGCACAGACAGGGCAGAAATGTGCGTCTATACTAAAGTTCCAAAAAGGTGATTGCTTTTTTTGCGGGTCATCGACAAAGTCTTTTAGAAACTTCATTTCAATATTCAAGCTTTTATTAGGAAAAGATATATCTCGACACTGTAAGCATTGAAATTTGTTAGAAGTTAAAAAACTCTCATAAGAAGCTACGAAAGCATTTAGTTTATTAAAAATAAAAGCATTTAAAGATTCTATAAACGGCTTCTTTTTCTTTATTAAACTATTGCCGTGAGAATATAAAAGGAATCCCATTGAATTAAAGAATTCACTTAGGTTTTCTCTTGTGGCATGACCTACGACAATGCAGTAATATAAATCTTTATTATCAATAAGATAATTCTTTATTTTTTTTGATTATTGTCTTTTTTGCTTCCACTTTGGCTTTAGGTATAGAGACATACTCATTCATAAGTTCTACAAATGCAGTATCGTTGTATGTGTCACAAATGTTAGGAGCGGTTTTATTTTTAAATAACCGATTATAGTCGTCTAAAACTTTTTCATCACAGGTGTCAAAGTCTAAGCTTGTTAGCTTTCCAAACCTATCGGTATCCTTATATTTTTCAAAAATCATATCAAGATAAAGTTTGGCTAAATCTTTTCTCATAAATAATTCTTTTTTTACTTCCATGTATTGTTCCGATATGATATAGTCTTCTTCTATTGAATCAAGGAGTTTCATTAGTCCAACTATTCCTGTATTGAAAAGACCAGTATCTAAATATATTTTTATGTATTGTGACATCTTAACCTCCAATTATCTTAAACATACCGTAGCCTTGCCCTCTACGGCTACCTATGCCTGTTTGATAAAGCACTTCAATAAGCTCTGGGCTGCCCTCCAAAACAAAAACGCCAATACTGACTTCAAAAGCTAAGTCATTCTGCTTAACTACTGTTGTTCTTGCTCTGTATGGAGTTAATGTAATATTTTTTTCATTTATCTCAACACCTAATTGGGTTATCAAATTATCTACTGTAATATTTAAATACTTGGAAAAATCTTGGTCATTGAATGTAAGATAAGTATCTTTATTATCTTCTCTTTTTCTCACGATTAAAGGGCATAAAAATTTTATTAAATTTATTTTATTAATATTTTTAACAGCATTGCAAATTCTTACCTTTTTAAGAGTCATTTTATTATCTTTTAAAGGATAGCTTTTATGCTTCATTGCAAGAGAGGCATTATATAGTTTTGCAATCAAAGCTTTATCTAAACCTGATATTGATACACTCATTTGTTTCTCTTCTACTATCAAGGCGCTATCTTTCATTATGACGCCAGGAAAGTAAACGCTGAAAGTATAACTTTTCATCGTAGGCGTATTAAATAACTCATTAAAATCATCTTGGTATTTTGTGGATAACAAATGCTTTATGTAACTCAGAATAGAAGTCCTATAATTAATATCCACATTCTCTGAAGACAATTCAAAACCTAATATTAATTTCACTTTTTCTTGCTCCTTTGTTTTTTATTTGTCGTAATTAATGTCGCTTTAATGCTAAAAATGCTTTAATTTGCAATTGTTATTTTTATGGTTACAGCTGGAAAAATTAAATGCAATACCTAAAAACAAAATTTAAAAGATCACTTGTCCTGTAACATGGACAACATGGCAATTTCCCCCTTTTTATTCTAAAACAAGGGAAGAAAATAGAGTCAGATATTACATAAGAGCATATAGTGCCTCAATGTTTACTGAAGCAACCACTTTTATGCTCGAGACGGAAATATGGGAATAGGCGTGAGCAGTAGTAATAGTAATATAGAATGTTTCTTTAGCTTACGGTTACTCAAGCAGGAGTGACTATTGTTATGTATGTATAAGAGCGCAAGCAGCGGAGCAGACGGGAAAAGTGTTTGAAAGAGCAAGCTAATGAGCGTTGCCGAAATGACAAAAGCCGGGAGAACAATATGAAGGCAATGACCGCGGCACACCTTATGCCAAGATTGCAAATATACTAAACCAAGGAACAAGCAACATCAAACCACGACGGTCTATAACAAAGGCGGTTAGAGAGCTAGGAGGATTAGGCGACAGGGCGACGAAAAAATTTGAAGAAAAGTTAAACAGGTAAAAGAATTTCCGAAATCCCTTTACAAGATTAAATATTTTTGCTAACATACATAGAGAACTATCTATATGAGTGAAGGAATGTAATGCAAGACGAATTTGCCGAATACTCAATAATTTTTAAGGCGATGAGCGACGAAACACGACTTAAAATCTTGGCAATGCTCACAAAGGGCGTAACTTGCGCCTGTCATATTTTAGAGGAATTTCATTTTACACAGCCAACGCTTTCATATCACATGAAGCAACTGACCGACAGCGGACTGGTAGTTGCAAATAAAAAAGGCAAGTGGGTATATTATTCGATAAACAAAGAGCGTATGAAGTTATTACATGAACATATATCCAAGTTAATCGAAACAAACATCGAATTATTGTGATGGACAGGAAAAATTGCAATATAATAGCATTAAGGAATATTAGTTGTTAAAACGCTTAAAACAAGCCAGGAGGCAAAATGGCAGATAAGGAAAAAATAAGAGGATATATTAGAACGCAGTACACAAAGGTTGCGAAGCGTGAAGTTCAATCCTGTTGCAGCGGCGGGTGCGGATGCAGTGATACTGCGGCGGATATTGTTGAGGTTACAAAAAAACTTGGGTATAGCGAACAAGATTTCTACGATGCGCCCTATGAATCAAATATGGGCTTAGGCTGTGGGAATCCTGTGGCGATAGCATCGCTCAAAGAGGGAGAAGCTGTACTTGATTTAGGGAGCGGCGGCGGCTTTGACTGCTTTATAGCAAGAAAGAGGGTAGGCGAAACAGGTCATGTTATCGGCGTGGATATGACGCATGATATGATATCACTTGCAAGAACAAACGCTGAAAAAAGCGGATACAAAAATGTTGAGTTTCGCTTGGGAGAAATAGAGCATTTGCCCGTTGCCGACAATAGCGTTGATGTAATAATATCAAATTGCGTTATCAATCTTTCGGTCAATAAAGAGCAGGTTTTTCGAGAAGCATACAGAGTGTTAAAATCAGGCGGCAGAGTTTCGTTTTCGGATGTCGTTGCTAAGGCAGAGCTGCCCGAAAAAGTTAAAAGTGATTTAGATGCGATTGCAAATTGTATCGGCGGTGCGGAACATACCGACGCAATAAGAAAAATGCTAATGCAAGCGGGATTTAAAGATATAAAAATAACCCTCAACAATCTAACGCTAAAAGATAACTATAAAGAAATCGCAGAGTCTTTAGACGGCGCTAATCTTGATGACTATGTTTCCTCCGCAATAATAGAGGCAAGAAAACCAGATTAATGTTGCGAAAGGTAAAGGTTTTATGCACAAAAGCATAATTATGAACATTTACGCGCCAAAAGGTACAAAAATGATTTATGCTGAACCGTTTAGCGCTTACGGTAAAGGAGCGGGTCGAAGTTGGGACGGTATTAAGCCGCAGAGCAGTTTTGGGCCTGAAGCCGAAATGATTTTGTAACGCGGAACAAAGTTCAAAATTACAAAGGTTGATAAAGGACACGACGGCAAATGGTATATTGATATGGAAGTAATAGGAGGGCTTGAATGAAAAATAAAACATGGATAGACGCGCACGAAGGCGAAATATTTTCGGATAATTCCCAAGTGGAAAACTGTAAATAATGTAAAGACTGCATATTTAAGAGTGAACTCGGACACGAACGGGCAGTTTGCATAATGTATCCAGATCCAGGACATAAGCCTTTGCGCGTTATCGACAACAAAGGATTATGCGAATACTACAACAAAGACGACGAATAAGTCGTCTTTTTTATTTGAATTGAGGTAATTATGATAGGAATATATATGGGCAGAAAGCGGGGCGAGGTCGCGGGGCTTAAGTGGACGGATATAGACCTGGAAAACGGAGAGATGACGGTGGAAAGGTCGCGTTCGCCTGTAGCAGGCAAAGGAGTGGTGGAAAAAGAGCCTAAAAGCAAATACTCAGCAAAGACATACGCAATGCCGCCAACACTGACAAAACATCTCAAAAAGTATAGAGAATGGTGGGACGGCTATGTAGAGAATGTAATAGGCGACAAATACCAAGGCGAGCCGTACTTATTCCTGCAATACACAGGTAAGCCCACTTATCCGTCAACAATATATACATGGTGGAAAAAACTGCAGAAGAAGTACGGGCTGAAAGATGTCCATTATCACTCACTAAGAAAAACCAATATATCGGTGCAGTATGCGTCCAATCAAATACCAAGCGAGATAATAGCGGGAAGGGCAGGACACGCAAACGACAGGGTAACAAAGCAAAACTACCTAACGCTATTCAAGAAAGACGACCACAAAACAGCCGCAATAGTTGATTCACTATTCGCCGCTAAGTAAAAATACCAGACCCGAGTAGCACAATAAAAAGTGCCGCTTGGGCTTTTTTTATACCATAGAAATTCAATCTTTAAGATAGCCTGTTACCGCATTCGTACTTATTTTGTACTTATTTTTTGTACTCATAAATTTGAGAGGGGGCAAAAAGTGTAAAATAAAAATAAGTACGAATTTTTTGGCAAATAAGTACGAATATTTTCAAAGAAATCTTGAGAGTAAGAAATAAATGAATAAAGAAAACACCCATTTTCAAGCGAAAACAGGCGTTTTTTGGAGCTAACGGCGGGAATCGAACCCGCGACGTCGTCGCAACTCTCGCTTTTTGCTTGTTTTGCCCCAAGAGGGCAAAATCCGCGCTTATGCTCGATTGCTCCTTTTCCCCATCACACCAGTGTGATGGGGGCCCCGATTAAGCCCCACAACAACATTTGTTGTGGGGACCCCGTGTATATTCTTGGTAAGGACTTCGGTCGCGGTCGTTTGAAACAAAAAAGACTCCCAAAGAATGAGAGTCTTTTTGTTTGGAGCTAACGGCGGGAATTGAACCCGCGACCTCGTCCTTACCAAAAGGGATATCTAACTAACAATAAAATCTACCATATCATTTTGGTAGGTTTCGTGCGTTATATCATACATTTTGGTCGGCAATATCTCTAACTTCGGTAAGATTTGCACAGTAGTATCAAAAGAATTAAAAGTTTCGTACTTTCTTTTGTACTCAAAAATTCGTACTTATTTTTTATTTGGCATTTATAAACCAATAGTTATGACTTATAAAAATTGAGTTAAGAAGCAATAGGCGCATAATAGTTCAACGCACAAAGCCGAGAGGTTATGGAACAGTTGGATGATTTGTTCAGACAAAGAGATGAGCTAACAGCAGATCAGAGCGAGGGAGCGTTGTTCAATGCGCAACACAAAATGCTAGCTAAATTCTTAAAGAATGAGAGAAAGCAGGAGAAGTTTGATAAAGACGTATTCATGAAACTAGTAGCTAAAGTAGTAGTGAAAAGCAGAGATGATATAACTTTCGTGTTTAGCGATGGGACGGAGATAAAGGCAAGAGGGCAGAAAATAACCAAATAAAGGGCTCTCAAAAAGATTAATCAATTTATAGAATATTTCTATTAAATCTATGATATAATTTGAACATGAGAAAAACAAAGATAATCAATCGTAAAACTTTGTCTCTTTCCACATTTTTTGTGCTGGGTCTTTTCGCTTTGTACAGAATAATACTTGAAATATACTATTCAAATAATTTCTGGGGATATGATACCTATACGGAAAGATCCACAACTTTTGGGATATATATGGCAATTTTACTAATTCCTACAATAATTTTGATGTTAAAAGTTTTCGAGAATGCCTCTTTTAGGCTCAAATTTTCTACTGCTTCAATTCAGTTTCTTTTGGCTGTTTTAATAGCTACAGAAATTTTTAATGGCGGTTCTTTTTCGGGGAATGGTGACATTCGAATGATAATACTTAACACTCTTGTTACTGTTGTATTAATTTTATTACCCATACTTTTTGTTGTTCAGTTGAGCTTATATGAAAATCCAAATAATTCAAAAGACAGGATAATAGACAGAACTCAAAAAGTTTCTTATCAATTTAACATTCTAATTCTACTAATTGTACATATGTGTCTAATTGGATTAGTTATGTATTTCGATTGCATATTACGAGCTCCAAAACCTGATTTTGTAAAGTCTTATGGAAAAATATTGCTAGCTTATCCACTCCCATTTGTAGTTGTTTTTT
>JAAYOD010000005.1 GCA_012520515.1 Clostridiales bacterium | reverse complement strand
CGCATTAATGCGGTCTAACAGCCTTTGGCTGTCTGCCTTATAGTAATTAATATCGGTATAACCAGCTACTAGTCCACCGCTTTCATAAATGTTTATAGTGTCAGCAACAATCGTTCTTGGCTCAACATCTATCCGAATAAGCATTTCTTGCCTTAGCACGCTTCCTGATGCCTCTAGGATATAACGAACATAGTAAGTTCCGCCTTCAAAGTGGAATAGATATTTGCCATCTTTATCATAGTACGCTGGGTCATACTGTTGCCCGCCTTTTACAACAATTGGCATCCATATATCATCGCCGTCTTTTCTTACCATCCATTCTATATCGCTGCGGTATACCTTTTCGCCGCTTTCTAGCGTTGCGGTAAAGGCTGACGGCAATATATAAGGCTTATAAGGGTCTATGGTCATTTCCATAACATCTTTTTCCATACCCTCATACTGTATGGTGACAAGTTTGCTTGCAAGATTTCTTACCCAAGTAGATATTTGAAGGGTAAAAATGCCATCGCCTATAACACCATAAACTAAGAAGTCGTTTTGGTCAGTTGTTGGATTTTTAAGTCTTGCAAAGCCATCGTCGTCAATATATAAAATGTTGGTTTCTACATTGTCTAAATTGGTAGTTAGCCAAGTTACTTTGTATTTTTTAATTATGCGTTCATTTCTGTTTGTGTACTGCTTGTACACTTCCATATAAATTTCATTTGGAAGTTTGCCATTCTCATCATATGGGTTTATAGTGAAAAATTCGTACAGTTCGCCATCTTTAGTAAACTTTACAGGAGAAATGCTTACTTGAGTGGTGTTGCCTAGCGTAAATGTGCCATCGCCATGCTCTGAAATTTCCTTAATAGCATCTTTACTTCGCATATCGCCTATAGATATCCATCTTTCTGGCACTTCTACATAAAGGTCGACTTTATCAACGCCAAGTGAGCCTATACTAATCTCTGCATAGGTAGAATTACCCATTGCGCCAAATAAATCACTTGCGCCAGTAGCAAGGCTAACTCTTTCCATATAGTTAGGATTGGGGATATACCAAGCAAGCTCAGTAGGCAAATAGCTTTTATAATAAGTTTGGTCGTCTACGCTCTCTGGCCTATGTAATTGCACAATACGATAAGTACCGTCTGCAAAGAATACTTTTACATCTGTGCCTATTCCCGTTTGGGTGGGAATTTTGTAAGTGGATGCAATTAAACTATCTATGGTGTATGTGTTTATGTTTTCATCATTAATTTGCACGTAGCTAATTGTTTTTGCTACAACATTTACCTTTATAGCTAGCTTAATTTTAGTTTGACCTTGTCCAAAGTAGGCATATGCAAAAAGCTCTCCGCCATTATACTTAATTTGTTCCTCATTAAACTCCCATTCTAGTCCAAGTTTCTTTAAGAAGAAATAGTTTACATTTTCAGCGTTAAACTTTAAGTCCTCTCCAGAAACTTCATGCTTACCATAGACATTGTAAAAGTCAAGTCGCATATTTTGCTCATTAATGCCTGCCAAGATAGGATTGTATGACGGGTCGTCATTCTTTCTCATAGCGTATTCGTATGGGTCTATATTAATTATGCCAATTACAGGAACATTGTTGCTATCTGTCATGCCTTCTAGCGTACTTGCGTCGGTAAGCGGAATAACAGTACGATTGTATACGGCAACTTGCACAGTAAAGTTAGCTTCTATAATGCTGTTTTGTCCAATTCTTAGCGTATATGACTGGCTAAGCTCATTTGCAAACACTTCAAGGTTATACCCTGCGTGCGTTACAATGTTGTCTGTAAGCCCCTCAATCTTGCAAGTTAGCCAGCCTGTCTTGCCGTTTGTAAACTCCACTTCTATTTGCGTTGGTAATTTGTTTGTAGTGGACGGGTCTATTGTAATGATGTTAGAAACAAGTCTAGCTACTTCATATGTGCCTATTTCACTTAAAATGCTCATGGTGTAGCTAACTTCTTGACCAAAGAGTCTACAAGTTGGCGTGTATGTCTTTTTGTCGCCCCCTATCTTAATGCTATCACTAATATAGTTAGGCGCCATATTTATAGTTTGATTATTAATGCCAACTTCTATGGAATCTTTCCACATACTGTTTGGACTATACAAACTTTGAACGCCTATTGCGTTAGAGAACTTTGCATCTAGCTTAGGCTTATCAAAGCTAGCTGGCATTATGTCATTTAGCACAACTCCAGAAAATAAAAATCTTGTCTTTACCCTTGCAAGCAAATCAGATACGCCAATAAGCCTTTGCACAGGGTCATATTTTTCTCCAGTATTTGGGTTGTTTTCCACTTGTAGCACAAAGCTAAAGTATCCATCAGAATTTGATACATAGGTGCGTGATGACTTGCCTTTTAGAATGTCGCTAACTATGCCAAACAGCGATGTGTCTTCAAAGACATTGTTATCTCCCAAAATTTTATTTAAGCTTAAGGCAACTTCAGATTTTGCAATAACAAAGTTTAGTCCTTGTTCATTTACATATTGGTCTTTTCCAAGTGGCAATCTATATGTTACCAAATATTCATCTAGATTGCGCGGATTGGTATAAACGCTCATAAGCGGATTATTTATATCTTTTGCATCAAAAAGGTCAAATCGCATTAGGTACTCAGAAACTAGGTCGCTGCTGCCAAGCGATACAAATTTTTGGCTTGCTTGCGCCTTTAACACAAGCGTTTGTCCTTTCTTAATTAAGTACTTTGTATTATTGCCTGATGGGTCACCAATAAATGCCCCTAAGGCTTTGCTCATATCGCTAGATTCTTTAGCGCTTGCTACTTCAAATTCCACAATAAGCTCTGTCTTGATATCGTTGGGGAAAATAAGTCTATTGTAAGCGTTGGTTTCAAGGCGGGTGTCTTCTGGGAAAATGACCCCCTTATACTCTTCGGCGTCTACGCTTAAGTCAAACACAAGCCTTTCATCATAATAATATGACAAGCCAATCGTGCCTGTATCTAAATTATAGCTTATCTTTATAGCGCTATTTGCAAAGAAATCTTTGCCTAGAACGCTGTCTATCTTTTCCACAGGGATATTTATTAAATCTGCTATTAGCTCAGCCGTTCTTGTGTCATCTTCTCTTATAAGCTGAATAAGCTCTTCTGTTATGGTGTAATATATGGTATTGCCTTCGCTGTCGAAGTTTTCCATAATAATAGAATATAGATTTTCATTTTCTATATCGCCTATGTTAAAGGTCCTATCTAATATTGTAGTGAGCATTTTTATACCGCTGTTATAAAATGCGTTAAGGATAAGCGTTAGATTAATGTTTTCAAAATACACCTTAGGCAAGTTAAATGCGTTTAGGTCAACAGCTCCCCTTACATATTGCTCATCTAGTCCTGATATATCTAAATACATAATCTCATCGCGATAGTAAGCTCCCGCAAGATGAGAATTTTTGGCGTCTGTTATATCTAAAGACAGCTCATTGTTTGCGTTGCTTTCAGTGTCTATGTTAGTGACTATTCTAATGTCAAAATCTTCTTTGCTAAGCGCTGGTATATAAATCTTGCCTACATAGTTATTTTGTCCTAAATTGACATGGCTAAATCTTTCAGGGTCAAAGTTTGCCTTTTCTTTAATGTTTATTTTTTCTGTTGTCTTGTAGCCTATTTCTGCGTCAATCTTATACTTGCTAGAATCTCTAAAAGAGCCTGACATATTAACTTTTGCATAGTCAGCTACGCCATTTTCCCTTTGGAAATTCATATCGCTAACTTTTATATAGGAAAATCTTGGCGAAATGACACGGCTTAGTCTAAAACCTAAATATTTCTTTGTAATGACATCAAACTTATCGCCTATGTCGCCTAAGTAGTTGTCCATATAAGCGTTAACGGTGTCAGAGATTATATCTAGCGTAATGTCAGTATAGCTAAGGCTATCTCTAGTTTGGCTAACTACTGTTCTGTCTACGCTGCTTGAGTCTAGCACTATACCTAGGTTTAAAGAAGAGTTTTCTCTATTAAATATGTACGCGCCCGTTTCACTAAACATCTTGTCTGACAAATCGGCATATCTAACTAAATCAAAAAATGCGTCAAACATTGATGTCATGCTAAAGTTTTCTATAAACTTTTTCTCATAGTCCGTTAGTATGTATAAATTTTTGCTGTCATAGTATAGCGACAACCTGTTTCTATGCTCTTTTGGGCTATTGTCAAAAAAGGATAAATATATTTCGCTGTCTTGCTTGTTGGCAGCGTAATTTGCTTTATAAGTAACTGTATAGTTTAATTCTTGCTCTGTAAATATGGTATAAACGCTTTCTACAGCATAGGAATCAGCTTTGCTTATAACATCGCTCCCTGCCATAATTCCTTCATAAGTGCTTTGCATTGCCTGCGGCACTGTGATTTTTTCCTTAGCAGGATTAGGCAGCGGGTCATCAATGTCTTCTTCTGGCCTTTGAGAGCATGCAAAAAGCGTTAGCGCAAGCGCTACTATCATAGTGAGTATTAAGATTAAACTTAACTTTTTCTTCATTCTCTTTCCTTTTTTATGCTACTGTAAAAGATATTAAGTTGCTATAATACCTTATCCCGTCTATTACAAATGAAGTTGATGACACCTGTCCATTTTGCACACTGCCATACTCTATGTTTGTCACTTTTACAAGGTTGCCTTGTGCAAGGTGCGGCCTACTTTCATTTGTTTCATTAAACATATCTAGTAGCTTATAGATATAGGTATCTTGTGTATTATATGGGCTAACTGCGCCTTGGTCTGCGTAGCTGTTTTTGTTACTTTCTTGCGTCCAGTAACTTGCTCTAACTAGCATATAAACTGTTTGTGGCAAGTTGTTTTCATAAACTTCATCAAATAGCGTAAAGTTATTTGGGTCTAGCTCAGAGCCATCGGGGTTAGTCATATAGTAATTGCCCCTTGAAGTAAAGTCGCTAAACACCATTTTTACCTTTACTGTTGTTGCATAGAGTGCCAAAGACTTACCTACTTGCACTACAACAGTTACTGACTTGTTGCCATAAATTCCGCCCTTTAGATAACTTTCTGCGCCAAGGTAATCATGCTTTTCATCTATGCAAAGCAATTTTAGCGCTTCTTTATAGCATTTATCGCACTCTGTTCCTATATGGTCGCAACCGTCACGATTTTTGACATACGCCACTGCATCTTGTATAAGTTGCGCCCTCTCAGTTTCTGTCAAGTCATAATTCATAAGTATGTTTTTGGCTTTTGAATTAACTTCATTTGTGGCTACATCTTTATATGTATACACCACAAAACCTTCCAGCCTATTTATTGCAAGCTCATAAGAGGCATTCCATATAAGTCTTACTTTTATATCGCTGTGGCTGTAATCGACATGACCGTCATTTATCAAAACTTTACCAGAAACTGGCAAATTCAAAGTAGGATCAGTAATTAGCGTTGTTTCTGCACTGCTTGCCATTAGGTAAGGCGCAACATCTTCATAGTATTTTCCTGAATCTATATCAATTAGCTGTATTTTATCTATAACCATCTCTTCATAAAAATACTTGCCTTGAGTAACTACGCCAGTTACTGTGTTGTCATAAAGAGAAGTTAGGTTAAATTGTCCAACAGTTGCATTGCCTATAAACACGCTTCCCACTTGATTAATTGCGTTGCTTGCGTGGTTTATAACTGTTGATTTTGCTGTGCTATCCCAATAGATGATATAATCTCTTCTTTGTTTTACTTCATTCATGCCTGCGTCGCTTGTGGTATTTCTTAGTAGCCTGCTGTCTTCAGGATAGAAGTTTATAAACATAGGCGTGCTGTCTTGAGATGATTCCGAGTACACATTAAATGCCACTTGATAATAATCTTTTGACGCGTATTCTTGATATCCGTTAAAGTAAAAGTTTAGGTATCCACCGCTATTCATATTGGTGTAAATTGGGTCGCCGTTTATATCTGTGCCAGAAATATAGCGCATACCAGTGTACGCCCACTTGTTGACTGTAAGAAGCAAAGTAACTTGTTGCCCCTGACTATTTTTTATGTTGCCGTAAATGGTCTTATTTGCGCCTAGGTTGCCAGCTGGCCTTATGTTTACATTTTTCCAAATAACAGGATAATCAGTTCCGTCAATGGTTACTATATTAGGAATGTCTTTTTGTGTTTGCGTAAATGGGTTCTCTATGACATATTCTGTATAAACTGTGCCGTTTTTATCCTTTATTTGAATATCGCCAGGATCAATTGTTCTGTCAAGCACTTTTGCAACAAGGCGTAATTCTTGCGTTTCTCCCGTTGTAGATAACGCCAAGCTTGACACTAGCGTGCTATATTTGTACTCCTCAAAGACGCGTAAAATTTCTTTACTGCTCATTTCCCATTCGCCATCAATTGCTGCGGCATTTGTCTTTGCAGTATTGTATAAATCTTGTCCAAACCTATAATATGAGTAAAGTATAAGTGCTTTTTCGTCAAGACTTGCGTCGCTTTCATAAAGCCCATAGGGTGCAAACCTTTCTGTCAAGTTTTGCTCAATGTTTATAAGTATATTATAGATGCTTTGATACTCTTGTTTTATTTCTTGCCAACTTTGGTAAGGTGTAAGATAGAAAATAATTGCGTCAAGTTTTTCTAATGCAATTGGATTTGCCTTATATTTATCATACATCTTTAACCATAGTTCTATATAGGCGTATTCGTCAGCCTTTGCGTTACCTTGACTGCTTGCTCTATTTGAGATATCGTCATTTTGCCATACTATATTAAAGCTATAGCTAAATCCGCCCCATTCTTCATTAAAGTCAGCAATAAATCTAGTAGGAACATATAAGTAATCGCCATACGGGTCCATAATATAATAGCTGTCTGTGCGTACGCCTTGGCTTTGTATTCGTTTTATCTCACCAGCTACTTTACACTCCATATAAATTTTATTGACATAGCTAGATAGCGCCCTTGTAAACAGCGTATGAACAGCAGTGTCATTTGCAATGCCTGTTGTAATGTTGGACCTAATTGCAGCTATGCTGGTGTTTAGGCTTGGCGTTTGGGCATAAGCTTGCACTATGCTTAAGCTAAGCACTTGTCGCATTTGAGAAGTTAAGGCAGGGCCAAAGCCAATATCTACGCTAAAGTCCATGCACCTATTTATCATGCTCTTTATAATCTCTCTCATCTCTACCTTGCTCTTTAATAGGTAGCTATTTATAAAGTCGCCAACGGTATACCCTGTAAGCGGTATATAATCGTGATAGTTTTCGCCTAGTCCAATTTGCGTTCTGAATATTTGCCCAATTATTTCATTTGCTAAAGCATCATTTGAACTTATTTTTTGCGCTTCTTGCTCTGCTTGCTCTATCTTAGCATTAAATGCGCCTATTATATGCTCATTTCGCTGTTGCTCAGAATATACACTGCAATCATAAAGCTCAAGCGCTTTATAAACTTCTCTAATTATGTTCTCTACATCTATGTATGACTCAACTAAGTTTTTATAATAAACTGCTAAATTAAGCTGGACTGCGTCTATTTTTTCTGTTTCCACAGTCAACACTTTTACAAGCTCTTCCTGCACATAATAATAAATTATTGTTTCATAGCACCTAATTAACATATCGTTATAGAATGCGTTTATATATTCTGCTATTCTGGTGTTGCTAGACCTATTCCTTTGAATGTTTGCAATATATGGCGATAAATTAGCATCGGTATTTATATATTCTTCCATAAAATAGTAAGCATAATTCCAGCAGTAACTTGCCGTATACGCTTCACCCTCTATAGGCAACTCTTCTTCATAAGGTATAATGCCGTCAAACGCACCTCTTAGCATCGCCCTTATTTGATTTGCGTCATTGGCAACTTGGGCAATTTCGCTTGAAGTGGGAATTATCATTCTTTCTCTTATTTGCCTAGCTTGAAGCACAAGATTTTCTAAATTTGCGCCTATTCTTGTTAGGTTAAACTTGTCTATTAGCTCTTCTTCTGCTTCTTTTGCTAAATAATCCATAGCGTTTGCTATGCTCTTTCTAATGTTTTGGTCGCTTAATTCCACCACTGGCACTATGTTTTCTATGGTCTTATCATAGAAGCGGAAACGCATGGTAATTTGCTGTCCTAAGCCTAAGTTTACATCAAGGTCTATATAATAACGGTTAAATTGTTCTATTGGCGCATTTAGAGCCATTGCTAAACTCTCTATATTAATGCCCTTTATAGAATATGGAATATTGTCTATTGGAATATTGCGGAATCTATAGACAACATCACTAAAGTTATGGGTAAGCCCGCTAGAGTATTGCACTACTATATTAGATGGCAAAATTAGGTTTTTTCCGCTTATTGCAGAGCTTTGAGAATCTTTATAGGCATCTACATCGACCGCAAAAATATCTTTTCCGTTTTCTCTTAAGGTCGTTGTGTCAAGCTTGGGGTTTTTATCTGACCAGGGCAAGCTGACAACTTGCGCGCTATCTATATTTAGGTATAGCTGAATTTTTATAGTATTCTTTTGCACTGGCTTGCCGTTTTCCATCATTGTCCAGCCCAAAATATTTGCTTCAGCTATTCTTTCATTGCTATTATAACCAACGGTTGGGTTATATGTGCCTAAATAGGTCATATCATACATTCTGCCCGTTCTGCCGTCATTCCATGTGCTAGATATCTGCCACTCCACATCGGTTACTCTAAGCACTTGATTTGGTGTTTTTATCTCTATGGTAGAAGGCAATTTGCTTGCAGTTGCAAAGTTTTCATATAAAGGATAGTAGTTATAGATATCCTTAATATAGATTACTCCGTTATCTATAACTAAGTCTGAGCCAACGCTATCAAAGGTGGTAATGTTATCTTGTATGCCCACAAAGCTAAAGTTTCTCCTTATGCGGAAACCTTGACTAGTTAGCGTACTTAAAGTAATGGTTTCTTCGGAATTTGCATACACCACTTCTTGCGGTATAGTAGTTATAAATGTGCCTTGCTCAATTTGGGGATATCCGCTGTACTCAACATGCCAATTAACAAGCTTTTCACTGTCTAAATATCCATAGTTATAAGTAACTTGGCCAAATGAGATATCTTGTTTTATTGCGGTGACATTTGTAAGTATTTCCGTCCCTAACACATAGCCAAGTTCGCCATACTGCGCATATCCATTTGCGTTATATGCATAAATTGTAACATCGTCGCTAGTTGATACTGTATTTAATCCGCCTGAGAAAATAATTCTTAAAGTTAGGTTATAAGAGTCCTTTCCTGTGCCTATATTAATTTTGTAGTTTGTGCTTTCCTTGAACACAACGGTTTGAGAAATTACCACATCGTTTATATTAAATATACCAAGCATATTGGTAATTTCTACTGATTTTCCTGCTATCATTTGCGGTGTGCGCCCTTCCACAAGATAGTTTCTGTAATAGTTAAGTCTATAAATAAGCTCTTGGTAGCTCAGTGTCCACTCATTATTAAATTCATCTAATAATGTAATTGAGTCAAAGGTAATTTCATTTCTATCTTGGTCATAGAATGTATATACGCCGCGGGAATACGCATAGCTTTGTTCAAGCGTTACGCCTTGACCAAACTCTTGTGTATTGTCGCCTTTTTTGACATTTAGTACTTGATTTTGCACAAGCTCTTTTGTCATTTCTCTTAAAATAATGGCGTTTGTAAGCTCTTGCAGCGACACCGTTATTGCTGTCTCTTCGCCCATACTCATATTGGCGTATAATTTTAGCGTGTCGCCCTCGGTTAGCTGCAGATAAAAAGGTATTCCTTCCACCATCTTATACTCTACGCTTACAGTATCTTTTTGACTGCTGTGGTCATATGCGTATTTTACTGTAACTACATCACTAAGCTTTCTGTTAATACTGCCGTCAATGCTGTTGTGCAATCTAACATAAATATCTTCATAAGCGTATGGATATTGCCAATATGTCACCTTTTTCTCAGGGGCAAAGGCTATATTCATATTAGAGTACAAGCCATTTATAAACTCATATGGATACATTTGATTAGCTAATTCAAATACGCCATCTGATTGAGTGTAAAGCCCTATTTTGCCAATTTCCACTTCGCCGTCGTTTGCGCTGCCTGTGCTTATCACAATATAGCTTTCATCACCCGTTTGCTCATCGACATAGTAAAAACCAAGTTTATCTTGAGAAAGTATGCTTCTTTGATATAAGCTTGCCAAAGTGGCAAACATAAAGTTATTGTTGTCGCCCACCTTTACATAGAAGTTGTTAAGCGCTGTATTTAAGTCAATACGGCTTATGGTGTAATTTTTAACAATTACAGCCAAATAAATATTTATAATAACATCGCCATCGCCTATGGTGGTCACTAAATTAACAATGCTGTCAGGGTGATAAACAGGGCTTTCTTGTCCTACAACCAGTCGCCAGTTGGTAGCGTAAATTTGCTGTCTTTCATTGCCCATAGTGCCAAAGGTAGCAACTAAAAATGCTGGCAGTGAAAAATTGTCAAAAGTGTCTACATAGTAAGAATAGCTAACATAATTTTTATCGCTTTGCACTATGCCTACATCTGTATCTTTATCGTAAGCTACCACTTCGCCCATATTTACAGATATTTGGTCAATCTCTTTATAGCGATTTTCTTCGTTTATGTTGCTTGAAGAATAAAATTCTACTTTTTGCGGGTCTTTGCTAAGCACCTTTATACACAAAACTATCTCTTGAAAACCGGATATTTCGCTGCCCACTCTTGCCATAACTTGAGTAGTTAGCGGTGTTTCAGTAGACAAATTAAAGTAGTAGGCGTCTTCTTCTTCATTATAAACAATAACTTCCTTGCCTAAGTCAAAGTTAAACCATTCAATATTTGTAAACAAGTGACTGCTAACTCTATTGCCAAACTCATCTCTAAAGTATATCCTAATTTGATTTGGCAATTTTTTAGACGCGGCGTTAAGTGGGTCTATTTGGTAGTATCCTATAGTACTTTGTCCTATTCCTAACGCAGATGGCGTAAATGTAACTTCATTAATTTCGTCAAACTCTGATACTCCAATATCGTCTACATCAAGTTGCGGACACTCTACCTTAACTCTTAACTCTAGCATAGGGAACCAGTCTACGCCCCCTAAATCAGGTATCATTGGAATTGCTGTTTTTTGTCCATTTTCATACTTATACAAGCACATAATATGCTTTAGATTAAATGTAGCTGTGTCTATGTCAGAGTCATTATTAGTTTCTGTTGGCGCTTTTTCACTAATTATTTGCCCGTTTTCATCTCTTTCTACATTGCTTATATAAAACGGTCTATTGACTATATCACCTTTTTCATAATATTTATTTTGCTCAAACTCTTTAGCTGACTTAAGCGGTGTGAAGCAGTAGGGGTCTTCCGCTGTACCTTGACCATCTCTTGTAAAGTAGTTGCTATAATTTTCTGTAAAGTCGCTAGGTTCAGCAGCTAGCAAGTTATACCTATAAAAATATGAGCCCATACTGCCAATGTTGGTAACTACAGGGTCAGCCCATTCTATGCCATATTTTCTTATCAGGTAGTTGCCGTTATTGTCTAAGTCATAGACATAGTCAAAGTCAAAAACCTTGTTGTATTCAATACCATACTCATCTTTAAATACAAATGTTGGTCTTACAGGCACTGTGAAGCTTGATTCGTCATAATAGTTTGCCATATAGTGCCCAATTAGTTTTACTTCATTTTCAATGGTGGTTGGCTCAAAGTTATCATATTCTGTAAAGACAAGTTTTTCAAACTCTCTTTTGCCCACCTTAACTTCTAACGCTATAAGCTGCCCTTCAAAGTGAGTATGAATGTATACCCAGCCTCCTTGCGGGTTTATGTTGCTCTCTATGTTTTGATTAGAGCCCTCATAGGCGTCCAATTTCCATTCATAAAAAGCAAGCGTATTGTCTGAAAGCTTGTTAGAGTATTCTTTTGCTATATACTCTTCTTTTACTTCTTTTTGGCGTAAAATGCTATTTTCTGCGTTAAATGTGATATTAAAGACATAGGACTTGAAAAAGTCTATATTAAATGCCACCGTTGCATCTTTTAGTCTTTGGTCAAACTCAGCAGATGTGTACTGGGTGGGATTAAAGTTATGGGTGCTCATAAAGAACTCATACTTTGCTTGTATATAGTCATACGGGTCTATCTCTATTGCGTCAACAACGGGCACTTCTTCTGCCTTTACTTCAGAATTATTATCATAAAGGTCCACTGTTTTAAGCGCAATAATTTCTCTGTTGGTAACTATAATGCGCACTGGGTACACAACCTCGCCCATTGTGTTTGGCGCTACGGTAACATCCGTTACCACCATATCGCCTTTTAGCGTCACTTTATCCCAATCAATGCCCCAAAGCGCAGCATGACTAATAGTTGCTGTCTTTGTCTTTGGCGTGTCCACAATGACAGATACCGTTTCAGCAATTGGTTTTGCTGGCTCCATTATGTAAAGCGGTATTGGAATAAGTTCTTCCCCTATCTTAATGCCGTCCTCGTCAAAAATTTCTACCAAGTTAAACTCATCGTCATAAGAGTAAAATTCTTGATTGTTAAGTCCAGTTACTATACAAATTTCTTCTGATATACGGCTAGATATTAATAAGTAATATCTTCTGACAGCGCCCATAAATGTTCCTTCAATTCTAGGCGCGTATTGCGTTTTATCTTCATTGGTAATCTCTATTGATTTTTGGTCATAGTCAAATAGATAATTACGGCTTTCCGTTCTATCTAAATAAATATTTTCTCCTGTGTCTAAATTCTTTACAGCCAAGTTATCATTAAAGAAATAATAGGTGTACAGGCTTTGGGCGTTTTTGCCGTTATAATAAACTCTATCTCTTATGCCCTGCCACTTTATAAAGACTTTTTGCCCGTCTTTTATGACATACCTGCTTTCAATGACAACTTCTTCTCCGTCATAATCTAAGTAGCAATATTCATTAAAGTCATTAAGATAAACTAGCTTATCTAACTTCTCTAGCGCAAACATCACCTTTTCTATGTCTTGGTTTTCCGGTCCTTGATTGTTAAAGAAGGAGTTTGCATCATTTTCAATAGGTTCTCTAGTTATGCTTATAATACCGCTATCAACTTGTTGGCGCATAGGTACTTTAACTTGCTTTTCTACACCGTCTACAATTTCCGTTTTATAAGTATATCTTTGTTCATAATAATCAAAACCATCTTCTCTAAAACGCCCTATGTGATAAACTTGCAAGTCGCCGTTTTCACACAACCTAAAGACAAACTTAAATGGGTCATAAACATCGTGATAGTCAGTATAAAAATGAGTTGGGATTGTGTCTTGAAGTATAGCGTCTTCATGGTAAGGACTATAAAACTCCATGTCATAAAACTGTCCAACATGATAAAGAGCATAGTCTTTTTTGACGCCTTCTAACCCTTCTACCCTTCTTCTAAAACCAGCATCCGTCTTTATATTTCCTATCAAACTCTTAACTCTAAAAAGGTTTTGCACAGTTTCGTTTGATGTCGTTATTTCTATTTTTTCCGGTTGCGCTACAACATAGCTGTCTTCCATAAGGGCAAAAAGTATGGTGGTTATGGAAAGGTTAAAATCGCTCTTGCCAAGGTCTGCCGCGTCATCTCTTATAGAAGTGTTATTCATATACGCCTGCATAGACGCCATAAAGATATCTTCTCTAATTTTTACCTTGGGTATTCTCCTTGTTCTGCCGTCTTTTTCATAGACACACTGAATATCTACCCAAATATACCCTAGCTCATCTTCAGACTCTGGCAGCCTGTCATAAACTTCATTGTTAAAAGCAACATCATCAGATGCAAGTCTTAGCAAAATACCAGACTGGTGGCCAGTTAGCCACACTTCTAAGTCAAAGCTGCTTCGACCGCCTTTTTTAAGCACGCCGTCAACTTCTTGGTCCAAGACATACTGGTCATAGGTTAGGTTAAAGCTAACTCCTGCTTCAGGAGCAAGCTGATAGACGGTGTTTTTCCCAGAACTATCGCCAATGGTAGCGCCAAGCAATTTACTTAAGTCCACCACTTCAGCTGTGCTAAACATAAAGTTGCCATCCATGGTAGCGCTATAAGTATAAATTTGTCCAAGCGGATTAAAGTTATCAAAATTAACTGCCGCTATGTTTACATATTCACCAAACTTTGTTGCAATGACATCAAGCTGGAAAATCATAATGCTAGGTTCGCCTATCTCTAAGCCTACATCAGTAAACATCTTTACCGTTATTTCGTTGGTGTCTACATTAAGCGTAAAGGTAAAATAGGTCTTATCTAGCATAATTTCAGCACTTGCTATACCCAAAATAGTAGCTATCTGGTCCATGCTGTATGGGCTAAATGAGTCCAAAATGTTTATAATTTGCCTTGTGGTGTAAGTGCCGTTGCCCGTTTGCTTAAGCACTTCTTTTACAAGCGCCATATCCACAGTAAGAGTGACTGTATTTTTACTAAAAATATCGTTCGGGTCTTTTTCTGTGGAGCTCATATTATACTCCATTAAATAATCTAATAAGCTGTTTTCCTTATCCGACTGCGCAGGGCTTAAAATACTGTCAACAATGCTAATTATCACATTGTCAATCATATTCATTAAGCTGTCTAAAGCTTTTGCTAAATTAAGGCTATCATCATAGACTTTAGGAAAACCAAGCTCATGGAGAGCAATTGCGCCATAAAGGTATTCTAGCCCAGTAATGTCCATGTATGTCAGCTCATTTTTATAATATAGCCCCATCATAAGTTCGCCGTTTGCTATATCTCTAAACTCCATGAACACATTGTTGGTGCTGTTGTCATACCTATTCATATCAGTGCGGATAAGAGCGTCATAGTTGCTGTTTAGCATAGGCACATAAAGGTTGCCAACAAACTCATAGCGACCATTTTCAAACACCTTATAATGCTCTTTGTCAAGCTCCATATCTTCAGGCGGATAAGCGCCATACTGGAAGCCTATGTCGGAAACATAGTCATAAAGGTCACCCGTTCTATCCGTTGCCGTTCCGTCAAAAGTTATATATGCGCCAGTGACTATATCTTTTGTGCCCTCTGGGTTTAGCTCTGTAAAAAATTGCATATCGCTGTTTATGGTGTTTGTTACAGCGTTTGCCACAGTAGAAAACTTAAATCCTACATATTTTTGCGTAAACGGGTCTATTCTGTTTCTAAACGGACGGAAAATCTTTTGATAAAACTCTGTAATGCTGCCAGCTAGCGCCGTTCCTGCAAGGTTATAAAAAAGTGTGCTAGTAACCGGGTCGTTTAGCACAACTTTATAGTTATCTTCAACAGCAAGATTTAAAAATTCGCCAATTATGCCTGTGCCAGCGTCGCCTTGACCATTTAAAGCAACCAGCAATTTTTCCACCGATAGACTGGTTAACAGCCTTATAAGCTGGCGGTATAAAACAGTATCGCCCCAATCTATAAAGCTTCTCTTATAGCCTTGAATGTTGAGATATAAAATATTGCCAGGGTCATCGACATTGTTGTTTATGCCGTCATAGTACATACCAATGAGCATTTGGTTTGTAACGCCATCATACCACTCAATAAGAATATTGCTTTTTTTGATAACTTCGTTATGAATATCTTCTGCCTTGGTAAGTATACGGGTGTTTTTCTCATTTTGTTCGTCATAATAATTACCGTTGGTCTTTTCTAAATATTTAAAAACTGCCTTAACTGGCGTTAGCGTGGACTGTTCGTTTTGCTGCTCATAATACTTGCCTGTCTCTTCGTCTAAGTACTTTACAACAGGCGTGCCCTCTTCATAAGGGTAAGTATACAAATGCGCCTGCACTTTAAGACGGAAGTTGCCGCCATCTAAAGTTTCGGGGTTTAGGGTGTTTATGTTAAACTCAACCCCCATGTAATACCCTGTTGTTGCCATGCTGGTTTCGTTAAGGTAATCTCTAAGGTTGGTTAAACTCTCTGTGACATTATCTATTGCTTGTTCTTTGGTGGTATTGTTTTTTAACTGCTGATTGTACTCATTGTCGTTTATGTAAAATTTTGCTTGGTTTTCAGCGCCTTCGTTAAATTCGCAAGCGGCAACTGTCAGAGCTATTAGCACTGCCATTATGCAAAGAATGATAATTTTGCTTATGCGCTTTTTCATGACACCGTCCTTCAACAGTCAAAAGGGCATAATTCGCCCTTTGTTAATGAGTATATATATTATAACATAATAACTATACTTGTCAATACACGCGCGGGAATAATTTTTGCATTAAAAGCTTAGCTAAAGTGTAGCTTTTTATGCCTTTTGAAGCATTTAGGTAGTTTTCTATGTGACTTCTGTATTCTTGTACAAAAATTTACAATTTTTAAAAAATAAAACGCAAAAATTAGCTTTACCTAATTTTTGCGTTTTTAGATTTGTTGTTAAATTATTATTTTAATTATTCGCCCTTAAATGGCATAAGCGCCATCACTCTAGCTCTTTTAATAGCTTGCGAAAGCAATCTTTGATGCTTTACGCAAACGCCCGTTGTGCGCCTTGGAATTATCTTGCCGTTTTCAGCTATATATCTAGGTCTTCTTTCCCCACTTCTATCATAGCTTTTTTCGCTGTTTTTTTCTACTTCCTTGGCAAGGGCAATATAATCAATTTCTTTTACTTTGTTTGCACAAAATGGGCAAACTTTTCTTCTTGGCGCGCGTCTATAATATGCAGCGCCCTTTGCTTCTCTGCTCATTTTACCTCCAAACGGGTTATCCCGTCACTAATTTTTGTAGATAGCAACTTTGTGCTTAGCGCCTTTTTAATCTTCTTAGAAAGGCAATTTGTCGTCATCCGCAACAGGAGTAAGCTCTGTAATTTTTGCAGGCTCAACTTTTGCAGGCTCAGCATCGGCAATTTCTTCTGTTTCTGCTCTTGATGTTAAAAATTGCACTTCATCTGCCACTATCTCAGTGGTGTACCTGCGAATGCCATCGCTTCCTTCATAACTTCTGTTTTGAATGCTTCCACTCACTCCTACCTTGCTGCCTTTTCTTAGATACTTACCACAATTTTCAGCAAGTCCTCTCCAGCATACAATGGTAAAGAAATCAGTCTCTCTCTTGTTATAGTTGCGAGTTACCGCCAATGTGAATTTACAATTGGTGATATCGGAGCTTGTAATGTTTATCTCCGGATCTCTTGTTAAATTTCCAATTAAGATGACCTTATTCATAATTTCCTCCCTAGATTCTGGTGATCAACTGACGAAGAATACTGTCACTGATTTTCATTTGGCGATTGATTTCTGCTGGAGCATTAGCATCTGCTGTAAATTTCACTAGAACATAGTAGCCGTCTGTCTTGTTTTGAATAGGATAAGCAAGCTTTCTTGCGCCCCACTTATCCACAGAACTAACGCTACCGCCCAATGAAACTATAAGGTCAGAAAATCTGTCTACTAAAGCAGCTTTTTCTTCTTCGCCAATGTCGTTATCAATGATGTACAACAATTGGTAATCGTTCATTTAGCACCTCCTTTTGGTCATTAGGCTATCTTTTTAGATAGCAAGGATTTGTTACTTATTCTACTTAGTAAAAGTAAAAGGGAAAATACGCTTACAAGTAAAACAAAATTAACTTAGGATTAATTATATATTACAAAACTAAATTTGTAAAGTGCTTTTTTACTATAAATAGTAGCATTTAAATAGTAGCATTTAAAAAGGCTAAAAAACCACAAGGTTTAGTTTTCTTTTTAATATCTTTATTTCCGCTTTTCCATTAAGCTCTATTTTTTCTCCATCAACGGTAAAGGTTTGGGGCTTGTCAAAGGTAAACTTTACTTCTTTAAAAGAACAAAACTTTATAATTTTGCCATCTATTTCCCTTTTTAATTTCATAAAGAACACTCTAAAGAGCGGAAAAAATATCTTAATTTTTGCCCATAGCCCTTTACCTTTTGGCGCTTTTATTAGCAAAAGCTGTCCCTTCCCGTCATTGTGGCAAAATAATTTGTTAAACTTAAATCCAAAACATCTGGAGTTGTTTATTGCCATTATTAGCGAATAATCGTCGTTATAGGTCTTGCCGTTTACTTCAACTTTTGCTTTTATGTGGTGAATTTTGTACTCTTTTAAAACTTGCAAAAGATAGGCAAAAAACTTGAGCTTTTTTTTGCGCTTTATATCAGTGCAATAGCCTATTGGCGTAAAAGTTCCGCCAGCTAGCACATAGGCGAACATAGTGTCATTGACACATCCTAAATCCACCCGCCTTATTCGCTTGTTTTCAATGCTAAGCTTTTTTGCTAGACAAAGCCCTTTTGCCGTATCGTTTAGCGTGCCCGTTGGAATATAAATAAGGTCAATATCTGTATTTTTAACGGCATTTATTGCTGAGTTTAGCGTGCCGTCACCACCGCAAACAGCAAGTGCGTCAAAGCCGTCTATTTCTTCTCTCATATTGATATCATGCTCTGCATCAATATAAACGGTATCCACAAAACCATAAGAGCTCTTTATTAACTTAATCCAGTCTTGCTCTTTTTTAACAGGCTTTGAGTTGCCACTCATCCTATTTATGATAAGTTTACATCTGCTCAAAATTCGCACATCCTATTGTCCGCTGTTTTAATGTATTATGGACTTATTTTTAGCGGACAAACATAAATGGATTATACCTTATTGCGAATATATTTGTCAATTCTTGCCCTTTAAGCTGTTTCCTCTGTTTCTAAAAATGCTACAATACCACCATATATGCAAAATGCTAGCTTGTTACAATACCCATCATCAGACAGTAATTTTTCATCTTCCAAATTGCTTAAAAATCCGCATTCCATAATTATTGAGGGCGCATGACTGCATTTTAACAAAAAGTAGTCGCCACTAAGCGCACTAAAGTCTCTTTTTATATACTCTTGATTAAGCAAGTTTACATTTGCTTGCACACTTTTTGCAAGGCGCATTCCCGCTTTGTTGTATTCATCATAAAACACTTGCGCGCCCCGTCTTTCACTGCTTGGATATTTGTTTGCATGAATGCTTACAATTATGCCTGGGTTTGCCTCTTGAATTATTTTTTTCCTTGCCGCCATGTCAGCTCTTTTTCTGTTTTTTGTGACTTTTCCATATAATCCGTCTTCATTTTCTCTTGTAAGCACCACCTTAAACCCAGCTTTGTCAAGTAAGTCACGCAACAAAAATGTCATCTTTAAGTTAAAGTCGCTTTCTTTAAGTCCACTCTTTCCAATAACGCCTGCGTCTATTCCACCATGCCCTGCGTCAAGCACGATAACTTTTGCACCAATAGGTTTTGCCGTTTGCTTGCTTGCATATGTAAGAGAAACACTCAAAACCACTACGGCAACTAAAATTATTGCTATTATTGCAAAAAGCGTCCTTTTTTTAATTATTAAAATCTTCATTTTTCCACCATTTCCTTGAATTTTTTTAATTTTTGCTTTTATGCAGTTTTCATTAACTGATTTTTAATTATTTTTGTTAATAATTTTGTTGTTTTTAGGTGTGGATAAGTACATCTTTACACCCTTTAGGCTCCCAAATTAGCATATAAATTAGGTATTTAACCCCTTGGAATGAGTTCCCCACATAGTTATCCACAAAGTTATCCACATTTTGAAACTTGCTTTCTTTTTGCCTTTTTGATGATTTTTTTGCTATTTTTGTGCTTTCTTCTCTTTTCGTTGTTTTTCCCGCTTTGCCTTTGTTGTGGAAAAGTGCCCTTTTTTACACAAAATAGCCATACATACTAGCTTTATTGCTATTTTTAAGCTATTTTTCCTTTTATTTATTAACTAAAGTACGGCACTTTTTGTGCAGTTTGCATATATCCTTTTCGCCTTTTTTTGTCATTATGCGCTATTAAAAACCATATAAAAAGCGACAATACTCACCAAAAAAGTATAAATCCCGAAATACCAAATTTTCTCCTTGCTTAGTAGCCTAATGAATGTTTTTATGGCAACAAAACCGCCGATAAGCGCAAATATCATTCCTAAAAATAATTCTGTAAAAACTATTTTTTCACCGCCTTTATAAAAGAGTATTTCCACAAGGGCGCTGCCTATTATTATTGGAATAGATAGCAAAAATGTAAATTCTGAACTCTCTTCTTTTTCAAGGCCCGCGTGTCTTAGACAAGTTATAACAGAACCGCTTCTAGATACTCCGCTTAGCGTTGCAATGCCCTGAAAAACTCCGGCAAGAACAGCCACTTTGGTATACCCATTGCGCCATTTTAGAGCCATATTTTCTTTTTGTGCAAAAGCAGTTGAAAAAAGCATAGCGCTAGTTAGCATAAAGCAAAAGGGTAACATCTTGGTGGCATAATCATATAAAAAATAGCGCACAAGCGCTGCCAAAAGCGCTGTTGGAATGGACGCAATTAGTATAAATTTCGCCTTATATCCAAGCGGATTTTTTATAATGCTTATTATACTTTTTCTATAAATGACAACTACTACAATTAGCGTTGCTACATGAAGTAGTATGTCAAAAAGCAAAGTTTGCTGTCCCAGCCCTAGCATATTCATAAGCAACAAATGCCCGCTGCTAGAGATGGGCAAAAACTCTGTTAGGCCTTGAATAAGACCTCTTAAAGCTGCTTCAATATTACTGTTCATTTAGCTGTTTATTCCTTTACAATACATAGAATTTATAGTATAATTTTATGAATATATCTACCTGTTTATTACATGGAAACAAATGATTTTAAGGAGATTTTATGAAGTTAGGTGTTGTAGGACTTCCCAATGTAGGCAAAAGCACATTGTTTAACGCACTTACAAACGCAGGCGCTATGGCGGCTAATTACCCTTTTTGCACTATAGAGCCAAATGTGGGTATTGTGGCGCTAAAAGATGATAGAGTAGATGCTCTCTCAAAGTTATACAGCAGTAAAAAAACCACTTATGCCACCGTTGAATTTGTCGACATAGCAGGCCTTGTAAAAGGCGCAAGCAAGGGAGAAGGGCTTGGCAACAAATTTCTTTCCCACATAAGAGAAGTTGATGCAATTGTCCATGTGGTAAGGTGCTTTGACAGTGAAAATATAACTCATGTCAGTAGTAGTATTGACCCTATAAGAGATATCGAAACTATAAACTTAGAGCTTGTTTTTGCCGATATAGAGTCTTTGCAAAGAAGAATGGATAAAACAAAGTCCGCCATGAAAAGCGGCGATAAAAAATATCAAAAAGAGCTAGATTTGCAAGTAAAATTACTGTCGCTTTTGCAAGAAGGTAAGCCCATTAGGCTAGCTAAGCTTGACAAAGATGAAAAAGACATAGTTGAAAGCTGGTTTTTGCTAACTTCAAAGCCCGTTATTTACTGTGCAAATGTTATGGATATAGATGACAATAACCAATATGTAAAACAGGTTGAAGAATACGCAAAAAGTGAAGGTAGCGAAGCTGTTTCTATCTCAGCGAAGCTAGAAGAAGAGCTAAACATGCTAGATAGTGAAGACAGGCAAGTTTTTTTGCAAGAGATGGGACTTACAGAGAGCGCGCTTCAAAAACTAGTTAAAAAGTGTTATCGCTTGCTTGGACTTATTAGCTTTTTGACGGCAGGGGAAACGGAAACTAGGGCGTGGACTATAAAAGAAGGTACAAAAGCGCCACAAGCTGCAGGCAAGATACACACCGACTTTGAAAGGGGCTTTATTAGAGCTGAAGTTGTCGATTATGACACCCTTATTGAGTGCGGCGGGTATAATGGAGCTAAGGAAAAAGGCAAGCTAAGAAGTGAAGGAAAAGACTATGTTTTTAAAGATGGAGATGTGGTGCTGTTCCGCTTTAATGTATAATGGGCATTTTTGCTAGTATTGCGACCAAAAAATCCCCTTGCCAAATATAATATAATATATTATAATAGAACTACTTTAGGCTTGTAGTAAAAAATTTAAACGCCGCGTGACTGGAGGACCAATGGCTGTTAAAGTCAACAACACCCAAACTATTCGCAAATCAAAGCGTTGGAATGAAAAAGATGACGCAGCTTTAAGCTTGCTGCTTAAAAAGAAAATAAGGGAAATAGGTATTTCCATTAGAGAGTGCAACACACCTTATGAAAGAGCGCGCCTTAAAGAGACTAGACAGCATTATAGGCAAATGCTTGCAAAGGTAGAAACTGGCGTTTATAACGGCGATATTATATTTGCTGAAATGCAAGCTGCCGCCGCGCTTAGAGGCGAACAGCAAGGCAAAATGGAATTTTACAGCAAAG
This sequence comes from Clostridiales bacterium, assembly GCA_012520515.1. Taxonomy (GTDB): domain Bacteria; phylum Bacillota; class Clostridia; order Christensenellales; family DTU072; genus CAG-1782. The sequence continues at coordinate 23,985 of JAAYOD010000005.1, read as the reverse complement.
TCACCAATGGCAGACAGTATGTAAATTCCTATCAAGATATGGACTTTGACTATGAGGCGGCTTTTCGCAAAACAAGGTATTATGGTTTTGCTCTTCCCTTTGTGATGTTTATTTTAATAGCGGCATTTTTGTGCGTTTTTATCATGGGCACTTTTTTGCCTGCCAATATAAAAGATACCGCGCAAGAGTATCAGTTTAACATAAACGCTATGTTTGTATATAAATTATCAGAAGATTTTGACATAGAGATTGCAAATGACGGCAAATGGCCAAGCGGCACTTACTCTGGGCAAGCTCCTAAGCAAGGAGAGATTTATGAAGACTTGCAAGGTAATGTGCCAGAAACAGTGAAGCTTTATAAAGACTTAAATATGACCAGCATTGATATATCAGCTTTTGACATTATTAAAGCATGGTTTAGAACGCCTATGCTGGCAAAGACAAGACTTGACTTTTTGGAAGATAACAAGCACTTTCAAGGGGCAAGCTATTATTATCTATGCTTTTTGTCGGGCAATAAAATGGACGACTTGAAAATTCAAAAAGATGCTGAAGGCAGCTATGACTTTTCTGTTATTTTACGCCACATAGGCACTTATGGCACTATATTATTTATGATAATCTCATTTTTGCTAGGTATTATTGTGCTAATATCCACAATTATTAGAATGTTTACATATACTACTAGAAAGCTACATGTGCTTCATTGGTTGCTGCTCATATTTTCTCTGCTTGCCTTTATTAGCCCAGCGCTTGCGTCTATTGAAGGAACAGAGCTTACAGCGGCATTTACGAATTACTTTATGAACTTAACCAATGTCGAACAGTTTGCCGCATCTGGCGATGTGACAGCGGGTATAGGCATTCTTTTCTTGATTCCCGCAGCGTGTAGCTTGCTGCTACTTGTCTGTCCCAAGATATTCCGCAATCGTCTAAAACGACGCGTAACATCAGTACCTAGGGGCAATAAACAGCGTCTAGCGCAAGACGACCCTTACCTTATGGATGAGGAAGTCTTAAAAAATCTAGTATAAATAAGAGATAGAGTATAGCCTAAAAAGCTATATAGTGTGAAAGATATGATTAAAGAAATAAAAGCAGACTTGCAAGCAGCCTTGGAAAAAGACCCGGCTGCAAAAAGCAAATGGGAAGTAATATTAACATATAGCGGTTTTCGCGTTTTGGTTAAGTATCGCATTGCGCATTGGCTTTATAAGCGCAAGCGTACATTTTTAGCAAGACTCATCATGGCGCGAGCTAAAAAGCATACAGGCATTGAAATTCATCCTGCCGCAGTAATAGGTCATGGCATTTTTATAGACCATGGCTCTGGTATTGTCATAGGCGAAACTACAGAAATTGGCAACAATGTCACCATTTATCAAGGCGTGACTTTGGGCGGTACTGGAAAAGATGTAGGAAAGCGTCACCCCACCATTGAAGACGATGTAATGGTGAGCGCAGGCGCTAAAGTTTTAGGTCCTGTTGTAATTGGCAAAGGCTCTAAAATAGGCGCAGGAAGCGTTGTGTTAAAAGATGTTCCGCCATATTGCACAGTGGTAGGCGTGCCTGGCCGCGTTGTAAAGATGCATGGCAAAAAGTATGTCGACGAAATGGACCAAAAACTGCCAGACCCAATTTTAGATGAACTTAATCGCTTAAATAAGCGCATAGCAATGTTAGAAGACCAGCTTGGAATACACGCTTGCAGATATTCCATTTCTCAAAATGCAGAAAACCAAGAACAAAATGACGACAGTCAAAAGGATAAATAGGAGAGAGTGATGCTAAAAGTATACAATACTTTATCAAGAAAAAAAGAAGATTTTGTTGCCATTGATGAAAATGTGGTCAGAATGTATAGTTGCGGGCCTACCGTTTATAGCTATGCTCATATAGGAAATTTGCGCACCTATATTTTTATGGACCTTATTCGCAAAGTGTTAAAATATAACGGATTAAAGCTAAAAGGCGTGCTTAACATAACTGATGTTGGGCACTTAATCTATGATTCTGACTCCGGTGAAGACAAAATGGCGCTTGCTGCAAAAAAGGAGCAAAAAAGCCCTATGGAGATTGCTGAGTACTATACTAAGGTGTTTTTTGATGATTTTGAAAAATTAAATATAGAAAGACCAGAAATTATAGCAAAGGCAACAGACCATATTGGTGAAATGATAGAGTATGTGTCAAAGCTTTTAGAAAAAGGCATAGCTTATGAAACTTCAGACGGTATTTATTTTGATATCTCAAAGTTTGAAAATTATGGCTTATTAAGCGGCATTAATCTTGATGACCAAATTGCTGGCGCAAGAGTGGAAGTAAACACAGAAAAACGCCACCCTGCCGACTTTGCGCTGTGGAAAAAAGCTGAGCCTAACCATATTATGCAATGGGAAAGCCCGTGGGGAATGGGATATCCTGGTTGGCATATTGAGTGTAGCGTAATGAGTCAAAAATATCTTGGCACATTTTTTGATATACACTCTGGCGGCGTAGACCATATTCCCATTCATCACGAAAATGAAATTGCGCAAAATGAAGCGCTTACGGGAGAAAAGAGCGTAAATTATTGGCTGCATGGCGAATTTATGCTAGTTGACGGCGGCAAGATGAGCAAATCTCTTGGCAATGTTTACACTATAAGCCAATTGGAAGAAAAAGGTTATTCTCCCCTTGATTTTCGTTTCTTTTGCTTAAATGCGCATTATAGAAAAAAATTGAATTTTACTTTTGAAGGAATGACGGCGGCAAAAGTTAGCAGAGAAAGACTGCTTGCCAGTATTTATCAGCACAAAATTGCCGACACAGTTAAAACAGACGAAGAAGTGCTTAATAATTATAGACAACAATTTGTAGACGCTATAAATGACGATATCAACATTCCGCTTGCGCTTGGTGTACTGTTTACTATGGTTAAAGAACCTAAGTCTATCGATATCTATAATCTTTGCTTAGAGTTTGACAAAGTGCTTGGACTTTCTTTAGACCAAGCTGAAGCTGATAAAGACGATACGGCAAAGTATGGAGAAAATGTGGCAAAGCTGATAGAGCAAAGAGCGCAGGCTAAAAAGCTAAAGAACTTTGCGCTGGCTGATGAAATTCGCGCAAAGATAAACGCGCTTGGCTTTAATATTGCCGACACAAGAGATGGGGTAAAGGTAACAAAAATCTAGCTTGCTTGGCTGTTTATACTATACTTATAGACAATTTTGCCTTTTTGAGCTAGATATACCGTTTTTCTAAGCCGCTCTTTATAGATTAAATTACCATCATTATCATAAAATTCACGATAGGACGCGCTAACTAAGCCGTCCTTTGGTTTTCTTATTATGCGAAAAATCTCTTCTTCTTTCCAATCGGTAATCTCTATTTTTTCTTCAACATATTGATTGGTTGACAGTATTTCCAGTACTTCTGACTTAAGTTTTACCACAAAGCCGCAAGGTTTGCCATACAGCGTAAATTTTACTGTAGCGCCTATGCATTTTGCGTCTATATAAACAGCGCTATCGCTGTCGTTTAATAAAACTAAATCACTACTGCTTGCAACCATGGCGTCAAGACCTGGGCTAACATAGCGAACAGGTAAAGAGTGTGTTGCGCTTTTTAAAACTTTTAGTCCAGATAAACACCACGCATTATAAAGAGTAGAGGAAACTTGACACACTCCACCGCCAACTCCTGCTACAAATTCGCCAGAAAGTATTATTTTTGCCACCTTAAATCCTGCTTTTTCCGTTCTTGGCCCAACTGTTTCATTAAAAGAAAACTCATCTAAAGATTGCACTATGCTACCATCTATCTTTTTGCAAGCTAGCGCTATGTTATGCTTTCTTTGCGCGCTACTGCCAGCAAAAGATGTGGAAAATTCTGCAATCTTTTGCGTGCTTTCCTCAAGGTGTTTTTTACTTATTTCAGGCGTAATGTAATCTTTTGCTAGTTGCACTTTACCATCAGAGTCAAGAGCATAGAAAATAGCTTTTACTACTTTATCCACATTAATTGTATAGCCAATTTCTTCCATTTGATAAATAAATTTACCATTGCCTAAATACTTAACTTTTGCATCAATTGGCTTTTTATCATATTTTTTTGGCAAGGCTAACACATCTTTTGAAAGGTCTTTATTTATTTGTTCAAGTAGATTAGAGTCTTTTTCTGCTAGTTTATCATAAAGTCTTTTGTAGCTTCCTTTGTGCAAGATTTTGGTCTTAAGTAAAGTTTTGGTGTCTATTTTGTATGTTTTTTTCAATATTATATTTTTGCCGTCATAAATAGTAACTACGCTATCTCTATTAAAAATAGCGCTTCCTTGCAGTACAAAAATACTTAAAAAAATTAATAATATTGCCCCCAAAATTATCCGTGTTTTCATCGCTATTTAGTATAAAGAGTTTACTTATATTATATCCTTAGCTAATTGACTTTTATATGTAAATACTTTACTATTTAGATAATTACTATGTGAGGTTTATATGGATAATATTATCAACTTTTTTACAACACGAATAAAACTTTCTGATTTGCTAAGCGTGCAAGTTTGGGTGCTCTTTACCATTTTGCTTGCCTTAACGCTAGTTGTCGTTGTTCTAATTTTTGGCACAAAAGACATAAAATCAAGCCAAGAAAGCAGCCAAAAAGAGCAAGAAAAACCTGCCTTAACAGCAGACCAAGCAAGTAAGCAGTATTTTGAAATAGTAAATAAAGACATTGAGCTGCCAAAAGAAGTTTTGCCTACCTTTAATAAAAAAGAAATAGTACCAAAGCAAGAAGAAAAAAGACCACCGCAAAAAATCGAAGTAAAAAAAGAAGTTACAAAGACTGTTGATGATATTGCATTTATAAAAGAAGATAAATTAGGCAAGCAAATTGCAGGCAAATTTGCCATAGTAAATAGCAATGTGGGCGGTTTTCGCTACATGCTTGTTGCAAACAATGGACAACTTTTGTATGAAAGCCGCGACTACAAAGCAAAAAACACCTGTATAGCTGCTATTGAAAAATTTATAGCCGCTGTAAAAGAAGGCAATTTTATTGTAAAAAAAGATAAGTTTGATAGATATAAGTTTGTGCTACGACAAAAAAACAACCCGAACTCCCTTTATGTTGGAGAATCTTTTAAAGACAAAACGGGGTGTTTAAGCAATATAGAAAGCGTAAGGCGATTTGTCTTTGCTAAGTCGCCCATTATCGACCGCACAAGCGATGACTTTATTGCAGAGAGTATAGAGTATAAAATGCCGCAAAATGTAATTGACGCCGTTAAAAATAAAGAAGGCGCAAAAGGAAGATGGGAGATAACCACCCTTGAGTATGACAATGAAATGTTTTATGAATATTTGCTCTACGCAAACAATGGCCAGCTTTTGTATGAAAGTCAAGAATATAAAAGTTATGCATCTTGCAAAAACGGTTTGTTTACCTTTATAGAAAATGTTAAAAATGGCTATTTTGTAATAGATTCGGATAAAGCAGGCCGCTACAAATTTATTTTGCGCAGCAATAAACCTAGTTCTCAAGCTCAATACATAGGACAATTTTACAAAACGCTAGACGGATGCAAAGAAAGCATAAACAGCGTTTATAAGTTTGCGTTAATAACTCCTGCTGATAAAATTTAAAACAAAAAAGCAGCCGCATTCCTTTGGCTGCTTTTTGCTTTCTTATAGCTTATTTAATCTTGGTCATCGTCTTTTGCCATTGCGGCCTCTTGCTCTGCTTGCTTTAAAGCTTCTTGGTCAACTTCAACTTCTTCAAATTCCGCATTGTCGTCGTGAGGTGTTCTTGCCATAGCTACCACTTTTGCTCCGTCTTTTAGCTTCATTATGGTAACACCTTGAGTATTTCTGCCTATCTTAGACACTTGGGCTGCTTGTATTCTTATCATAGTGCCGTTATCAGCTATTATTATTAGGTCTTCGTCTTTGTAAACTAACTTCATATTTACAAGCAATCCTGTCTTTTCAGTAAAGTTACCTGCCTTTATGCCCTTTCCGCCGCGATTTTGCCGCCTATATTCCTCAATTGCAGTAATCTTGCCATATCCGTTTTCACTTATGGTAATTAGCGCTGTTTCGTCATTTATGACGCACATATCCACAACATAATCGTCTTTATCTAGTCGAATGCTGCGCACACCTTGGCTGCCCCGCCCTGTGCGCCTTACATCTTGCTCACTAAAGCGTATGCTCTTGCCTTTTTTGCTAGCAACCATAATGTCGCTTGTGCCTGTTGTTCTTTCCACGCCAATTAATTCGTCATCGCCAAGCAAAGTTATTGCTATCTTACCGTTGGAGCGCACCACTTCAAATTCTCTTAGTTCGCTCTTCCTAATAAGCCCTTTTCTAGTGCACATTACGATATAACCGCCTTCATCATAGTCTTTTATAGACAGATAAGCTGTTATTTTCTCTCCTTGCTCTAAAGGCAGCACATTAACCATAGCTCTGCCTCTTGCCGTTTTAGACGCCTCCGGCACCATATAAGCCTTTAGGCTGTACGCTTTGCCTTTGTTGCTAAAGAATAGCAGGTCGTCGTGGCTGTTGCATACAAACATATTGCTTACAAAGTCGTCGTCTTTTAACTTATGCGCAGTAACTCCCATGCCACCTCTATGCTGGCTGCGGTATTCTGTAACGGCCATTCTCTTAATGTAGTTTTGGTAAGTCATGCTAATTACCACATCTTCACGCACAATAAGATCTTCAATGTTAATTTCGCTTTCGTCATAGCTAAGTTCGCTCTTTCTGTCTTGGCCATAAGTTTGGGCTATGCAACTTAGGTTTTCCTTAATTATTGCCTTAACTCTCTCTGGCTTTGCCAAAATATCTTCTAAGTCTAAAATAGTGGCTTTAAGCTGTTCTAGTTCTGCTTGAAGTTTTTCCACCTGCAAGCCAGTTAAGCTGCTAAGGCGCATATCTAAAATGGCGTTAACTTGCTTTTCCGTAAGCTCAAACCTTGCAGTTAACGCTTGCGCTGCTTCATTTCTATCACGGCTCTTTTTAATAATATCTACAACTTCATCAATGTTAGCTACCGCTATTACCAAGCCTTCCACAATGTGGCAGCGTTCTGTCGCCTTTCTAAGTTCAAAACGTGTGCGTCTTTCTATAATCTCCACTTGATGCGCAATATACTCTTCTAGCATTTGTTTTAAGTTCATAACAGTGGGCACACCGCGAACAAGCGCCAAAAGATTAATGCCTGTGCTAATTTGCAAGTTGGTTTGCTTATAAAGAGTATTTAAAACCACTTGAGCGTTTGCATCTCTCTTTACTTCTATAACAAGGCGCATGCCAAAGCGATCGCTTTCTTCTCTTACATTGCTTATACCCTCTATTCTCTTATCTTTTACTTGGTCCACAATGGACTTTATCAGGTTGGTTTTGTTTACTTGATAAGGAATAGCGGTGACAACTATTTCTTCTTTGCCGTTATTTTCTTCTATTTCTGCTCTTGACCTTATTACAACACCGCCGCGCCCTGTGCGATAAGCTTGCCTAATTGCCGCTCTGCCAAGCACAAGACCGCCTGTTGGATAGTCGGGAGCGGGAATATACTCCATAAGCTCATCTACTGTAATATCAGGGTCATCAATTAGTGCAATTGCGCCATTTATAACTTCTCTTAGGTTATGGGGCGGTATGCTTGTTGCCATACCAACAGCTATACCCTCGCTGCCGTTTACTAATAGGTTTGGAAAATAGCAAGGAAGCACAGAGGGCTGCATTAGCGTATCGTCAAAGTTAGGATAAAAATCAACTGTTTCTTTTTCAATGTCGCGAAGCATTTCTGAAGCAATCTTGCTAAGCTTAGCTTCAGTATACCTTTGCGCAGCTGGCGGGTCGCCGTCTATAGTTCCAAAGTTACCTTGTCCATGAACAAGAGGTACATTTATACTAAAATCTTGCGCAAGCCTAACTAACGCGTCATAGACAGAACTATCGCCATGGGGGTGATATTTTCCTAGCACTTCGCCCACAATTCTTGCGCATTTTTTGGTGGGCTTATCATAGGTATTATTAAGGTCATGCATGGCATAAAGAATTCTTCTATGCACAGGCTTTAGTCCATCTCTTACATCGGGAATGGCGCGGCTTACATTAACAGCCATTGCATACGCTATAAAGGACCTGCCCATCTCTTCTTTTACCGTTGTGGGAATAATCTTTGTGCGCGACAATATTTCCTTGATATTATTAATATCTATTGCTTTATTTTTTTTGTCTGCCATTTCCCCCTCCTAAATATCCAACTCTTTAATTATCGTTGCGTTTTGCTCAATAAAGTTTCTTCTAAGCTCTGGATTCTCTCCCATAAGCGTAGTAAAGATTTCCTCTGCTTCAACTGCATCTTCTATGGTAAAGCGCTTAAGCGTTCGCGTATTTGGATCCATAGTGGTTTCATAAAGCTGCTGAGCATTCATTTCACCTAGACCTTTATAGCGTTGTACATCGCACTTTCCAAACTCTGCTTGCGCTTCCAAAAGCTCTTTATCGCTATAACAATATCTCTCTATCTTGCCTTTGCTAACTTTGTAAAGCGGAGGCAACGCACTGTATATATGCCCTTTTTCAAGCAATGGGCGCATAAAGCGGAAAAAGAATGTAAGCAACAGTATTCTTATGTGGCTACCGTCCACATCGGCGTCAGTCATGCAAATAATTCTGTCATAGCGCAATTTAGTAATGTCAAAATCATCTAAACAGCCGCAGCCAAAAGCCTTTATCATTGCCTTTATTTCTTCATTGTCTAAAATTCTGTCAAGGCGGGCCTTTTCCACATTAAGAATTTTACCTTTGAGAGGCAATATAGCTTGAAAATGCCTATCTCTGCCCATTTTTGCCGTGCCGCCTGCAGAATCTCCTTCAACTAGGTAAATTTCGCAATTTTCAGGATTTGTGTCTGTGCAGTCAGCCAGTTTGCCAGGGAGCGACGTGCCTTCAAAAACGCCCTTTCTCCTAAAGTTTTCTCTTGCAAGGCGCGCAGCTTCCCTTGCCCTTTGGGCAACAACGCTCTTTGAGATAAGCTCTTTTGCTATTTTGGGATTTTCTTCAAAAAATTCGCCCATCTTTGTATTTATTACTTTGTTAAGCATGGTGCGTATTTCAGAGTTGCCAAGCTTGGTTTTTGTTTGTCCTTCAAATTGCGGATTGGGAAGCTTTACGCTAATTACAGCAACTATTCCCTCCCTGACATCTTCGCCTGACAATCTTTCGTTTTCTTTAAGCACCTTTAGTCTTTGGCCATATTCGTTAACTATTCTAGTAAGCCCGTTTTTAAAACCATCAAGGTGCGCTCCGCCCTCTTCTGTGTTTATGTTGTTTGCGTAAGTATAAATGGTCTCTGAAAAACCAGTATTATATTGTACAGCTACTTCTATCTCCACATCTTTTATCTTTTCTTCTATATAGATAATGTTGGGCAAAATTGTTTCCTTGCCTTTATTTAGCTGTTCTACAAAGTGGATTATGCCCCCTTCATACATAAAGGACTCTTGCTGTTCTTGTCCCTCTCTTAAATCGGCTATTGATATCTTTAGTCCTTTATTAAGGTAGGCAAGTTCACGAAGTCTTGACTTCATTTGGTCAAAGTTAAATGTTATAGACTCAAAGATAGCTCTGTCGGGAAAAAACATTATTTGCGTGCCTGACTCATCGGTATCGCCAATTATTTTAAGAGGCTCATTTGTTACACCGCGGTCAAACCTTTGCCAGTATAATTTGCCATTTTGCTTTATGGTTACTTCTAAGTATTCGCTAAGCGCGTTTACAACAGCGATGCCTACGCCGTGCAGTCCGCCGCTTATGCTATACCCGCCCCCGCCAAACTTTCCGCCTGCGTGAAGCTTAGTTAGCACAACTTCAACAGCTGACTTTCCTTCGCTTTCTATAATGCCAGTAGGAATGCCGCGGCCGTCATCTTGCACCATAACGCTACCGTCAGCTTGTATAAAAACTTCTATATGAGTGCAATAGCCAGCTAGCGCTTCGTCTATGGAGTTATCCACAACTTCAGTCACTAAATGGTGCAAACCTTTTAAATCGGTACTGCCTATATACATGCCAGGACGCAAGCGAACAGGTTCTAAACCCTCTAGAACCTGTATAGTATCCTGGTCATACATTTTTGTTGTTTTTTCCGTCATTTTATTCTCCTAATTCCTTATATATAAGTATAACTATATTATATACTAATAATAACACATTTGTTGTAAAAAAGTCAATAAATATTTGTTTTTATTACCTTTGGTAATAACCCTTCAATTTGCGCTCTTTTTGTTTTTATAAATTTTTTTATAATATTTTGCTATAAAATGTAAGTAAAAAAGGCTTGCTATTTTTTAGCAAGCCCTTTCTTTCTATTAAAAAATATCACTTTTATTTTTTTAATGAATCTATAATTTCATAAATTCTTTGCAAGTCGTCATTTGAGTAGTAGTCAATGGTTATTCTTCCCTTTGTCTCATTGCCCATAAGCTTGACTTTGGTTGCAAAAACGCGTGTCATATCGTTTACAAACTCTCTCATCTCTAAACTAAGCTTTTGCCTAACGGTATCGGTAAGTTTCTTTGGCTCAGTTTCGGGCTTTAAGTAATACTTTACCCGCTTTTCCATCTCTCTTACGCTCCAGCTTTCTATTATTGCTTTTTGCGCAAGCTCAATTTGGTCTTCTTGATTGGTTACAGGCACAAGCGTTCTAGCGTGACCTGCGCTAAGTAAGTTATCTCTAACCATTTGCTGTACTTGCTCACTTAAAGTAAGCAGTCTTAATGTATTTGCTATGCTAGGTCTTGCTTTGCCTAGCTGCTTTGCTACATCTTCTTGCGTTAGATTATAGCTTTTCATTAGCTCTTTTATTGCTTCAGCTTCTTCTATTGCGTTTAAGTCTTCTCTCTGTAAGTTTTCAATAAGGCTGGTCTCTTTTACTTTTTTCTCATCCATTTGGCGCACAATGACAGGAACTTCTGTTAAGTTTGCCTCTTTTGCCGCTCTAAAACGCCTTTCCCCAGCAATTATCATATAGTGCGACTTTTCTTTTTTTACAACCAAAGGCTGAATTATTCCATGCTCTAAAATGCTGTCAGACAGCTCTTTTAAACTCTCTTTAGCAAAATTTTTTCTTGGTTGGTTTGGGTTGGGAACTACCTTATCTATAGGCAGCATTAATATCTTGTCTTCTGCTATAGCAACTTCTCTAACATCTTCTGCATTAGCTAGTAGCTGGCTTATGCCTCTGCTCACCCTTCTTGCCATGATTTCTCCTTTACAATGTAAGTGATAAAAACAATACTATGTTGTAGCCTTAGCAACTTTATATAAGGCAACTTATACATAAAATCATATTAACACATTAAAGAAAATTTGTAAATGTTTATAAAGGATTATTTTTAGGTTTGTTTTGTCCTCTAGGATATATAGGCGGTGTTTTTTTAATCTTTTTAACTACAATAAAACTGCGCTTTTGCTGGCCATCTAATAAAAATTTATCGACTGATACTATCTCTCCGCCAAGAATTTTAAGCGCATTTTTTGCATTAGATATTTCCTCCTCTACTTTATCGCCTTTATACGCAATAAATATGCCGCCTACCTTTAATAGCGGCAACGCGTATTCTAGAAGTGTCGCTAGTCCGCTAACTGCTCTAGCTAGCGCAAAGTCATATCTTTCTAAGTTATCTTTTGCATGCTCTTCTGCTCTTTTATGAAGACATTCAACATTTTGTAAATTTAGTTTATCACATACAGTTTGCAAAAAATTAACTCTTTTTTGAAGTGCGTCTAATAGCGTTAGGTTAAGGGTTTGGTTTGTTATCTTTATGGGAATGGCAGGAAATCCCGCCCCAGAGCCTATATCTACCCCTTGCCAGTTATCTTTAAGATATTTATACCCTAAAGCGCTGTCTAAAAAGTGTTTTACAGCAATTTCATCATTATCCGTTATCGCTGTCAGGTTAAATTTTTTATTATACTCTAAAATAAGCTCTCTATATGTTACAAACTGCTTTAATTGCTCATCATTAAGCGGAATATTTTCTTTACTAAACAGCTCTTTTATTTTGTTCACTTGTTGCCGCCCTTTTGCAAATAAACCATAATGGCTATAATGTCCGCTGGATTTACTCCACTAACTCTTGCCGCTTGCGCTAAAGTAAGCGGTTTTACTTTCTTTAGCTTTTCTCTTGCTTCCACTCTAAGGGAAGGAATAAGCTCATAGTCTATATCGGCGTTTAATTCCTTGTTTTCCATCTTTTTCATTTCTTTTATGGCTTTTTGCTGTTTTTCCAAATACCCTTGATATTTAATTTCCGTCTCTATCTGCTTAAGAATTTCATTTTCCCCTATGTCAAACTCTTTATCTATTGCAATTAAATCACGATAATCTAGCCCATTTCTTCTTAGCACCTCTCTTGCGCTTATACCGCCTTTTATAGGCTGATTCTTTTTAGAAAACACCTCTTGACACATCTTGGGCGAATAATTTTTATCCAGCATTGCCATAAGCCTTTCTTTTTTGCGCTTTTTTTCTTTAAATTTGTTATATCTTTCATCACTAACCAGCCCTAGCTTATGGCCAAGCTCTGTAAGTCTTATATCTGCGTTATCTTGCCTTAAATGCAGTCTGTGTTCAGCGCGCGATGTCATCATTCTGTAAGGCTCTTGAGTACCTTTTGTGACAAGGTCGTCAATAAGCACGCCTATATACGCAATATCCCTTGTTATTGTGATTTCTTTTTTGCCCTCTAGGTAAAGCGCGGCATTTACTCCCGCCACCAAGCCTTGCGCTGCAGCTTCTTCATACCCTGATGAACCGTTTATTTGTCCTGCTGCGTAAAGCCCTTTATAATTTTTTACAGCCAAAGTAGGCAACAGCGCCATAGAATCTAAACAGTCATATTCAATTGCATACCCATAGCGCATAATTTTTGCGTTTTCTAAGCCTTTTACGCTGTGTACAAGTTGTTCTTGTATATCATAAGGCATAGAAGTAGAAAGCCCTTGCACATACATTTCCTCTGTATTTTGACCTTCTGGCTCAATAAAAATTTGGTGTCTTTCCTTATCCTTAAACCTAACGACCTTAACTTCAACAGCTGGACAATATCTAGGCCCTGCGCCTAAAATTTTGCCATTATATAATGGGCTTCTATCTAGGTTATCAAGAATAAGTTTGTGCGTTTTTTCATTGGTATAAGTTAGGTAACATGGACTATCGTTATTTATTTCAAAATTAGTGTCTTGACTAAATGGATATATATCTTTGTCGCCCTCTTGCACTTCAAGCTTGGAAAAATCCAAACTGCTCTTTAGCACTCTTGGCGGTGTGCCTGTCTTAAATCGCCTTATAGGCAAACCCATCTCTATTAAGCTATCCGTTAATTGATTTGCGCCCTGAAAACCAGCAGGGCCTGTATTTTTAACATAGTCACCTATTATTATGGTGCTATTTAGGTAAACACCTGTGCAAAGCACAACGGCGTTTGTCGTAATCTTTTCGCCAAGCTCTGTTTTAATACCATTAATTTTGCCGTTTTTATGATAAAGTTTTACCACTTCTCCCTCAAACAGCGTTAAATTTTGCTGTTTTTCCAGCATTTGCTTCATAAGCACATGGTACTTATTTTTGTCTACCTGGTTGCGCAGTGAATGTACAGCCGGTCCATTTGCTAAATTTAGCATTCTTGTTTGAATTGTGGCTTTGTCAGTAACTATACCCATAGCTCCGCCAAGCGCATCAATTTCCTTTACTAAATGACCTTTTGCCGTTCCGCCTATATTTGGGTTGCACGCTAAAAATCCAATAGAGTGCAAGCTAGTGGTAATTATTAAAGTATTATGTCCTTTTTTTGCTAAGCAAAGCGCAGCTTCTATGCCAGCGTGCCCAGCGCCTATTACCATAGCATCATAAAACTTTGTCATTACTTTTCCACCACCACAGTTATTGGTCCATCGCTATATAATTCTAGCTCCATTTTTTTGCCAAATCGCCCCGTTGCCACTGGTACTTTTTCTTTTAACTTTTGCACAAAGCTATTATATAGTGGCTCACTTATTTCCTTTGGGGCAGACTGCGCAAAGTTTGGTCGGCTGCCGTTAGCGCAATCGCCATATAAGCTAAAATTACTAACTACTAGCGCTTTTCCTTTTACATCTAAAAGCGACTTATTTAACTTGTTATTTTCATCTGGGAATATGCGCAAGTTTGCCACTTTGTTTGTCATCCAATCTATAGTTTTTTGTGTGTCTGTCGCCAAAAATGCGCAAAGCACTAACAATCCTTTATCAATTTCTCCAACAACTTCATTATTTACAAATACTTTACCTTTGCTTATCCTTTGAATTACACAACGCATAACTTATTTTCCTACGCAAAAAGCACTAAATACTTCTTCTACTATGCTTTCTGAAACCTCCCTTCCTGTAATTTTTGCTAAGCTTGCCACCGCTTGATGCAAGTCTACAAGCACGCACTCAGTTGGCGCAAAATTATAAGCGTCTAGCGCGCTTTGTATATGTCTTAAACACTCCTCTAGCGCAAAAATTTGCCTTTCATTTGTTAAAACGGGCTGACTAAAAATGCTGTCTCTATTTATCATTTTCATAATTTTATCCAAAATTGCTTGAATATTTATGTTTTGCTTAACGCTGATGTCTAGCCCTTCTTTTTGCACTTTTTTAATATCGCATTTATTACATACTGTAATTACCCTTTTGCCTTCTAATAGCTTTTCTATTTTACTTTCTTGTTCAAAATTTTCTACGCTTGCATCTTTGACAAAAATGACTATTTCTGCTCCTAAAATGGCTTTTTGCGACCGCTCTATGCCTATCTCTTCAATTATATCTTGACTTTCTCTTATGCCTGCGGTATCTAAAAAATTAAGCTTAATTCCATCTACTTGTATACTTTCTGAAATTATATCTCTTGTAGTTCCCGCAATGTCAGTAACTATTGCTCTTTCTTCTTGAATAAGGGCATTTAACAAACTGCTTTTCCCTGCATTTGGCGCGCCCACTATAGCAATGTTTACACCGTCTTTTAATGTTTTTGCATAGCTTGATGCTTTAACCTGCTTAACTAAATCATCTTTAATAAGCTGCAAATTTTTATATGCCTTTGGACTTGTCTCTTCTTCAAGCTCGTCTGGATAATCTAATTTTACTTCCAGCATAGCTATGGTTTCAATTAGTAATTCTTCTATTTTTGTTATCTTTTTTGAAACTTCGCCCGACATTAGACGATAGGCATTGTACATTTCTCCCTCAGTTGATGCGTTTATCATATCAAGTATGCCTTCAGCTTCCACTAAGTTAAGCTTGTTATTAAGAAATGCCCTTTTGGTAAATTCACCGGGTTGCGCTGGTCGCGCTCCATGCTCTCTAATAAGGCGCACAATGGCATTTGCTATGCCTATTCCGCCATGGCAATGGATTTCTATTATGTCCTCTCCTGTATATGATTTTGGCGCTTTAAAATACACGCAAAACGCCTTTTCTGAAAATAATTTTGCCTTTATTGTACCTAAATACATGGTGCTAGGCACAATGTTATCGTTAAAACTTTTGCTGGAAAAAATTCTTTTTGCAATGGGCAAGCTATCTTTCCCGCTTATCCTTACTATATTAATACCGGCGCTAGTAGCTTGCGAAGTGGAGATAGCAACTATGGTATCCATTAGAACTTCTTTTTGTTATAACCAAAACTTCTTGTCTTGGTTGGCCCTATCTTTTTAAAATCCGTTATGCCGTACTCTATTTTTGCATTTTTTGGCGTAATTATTACATGCCTTTCTCTGCCTTCTCCTTCACTTCTTGTCGTGGCGCTGTCACTTTCTATAAGCGCGGAGTGAATAATTCTTCTCTCATAAGAATTCATTGGCTCTAAGGCTATTTCTCTACCGTTGCGCTCTGCGTCTCTAGCAAGGCGTTTTGCCAAAGAAACAAGCGTTCTCTTTCTTTTTTCTCTGTAAAAATCAGCGTCTACGCTCACTCTTATGCGCTCTGTTCTTTGCTTATTAATGTACTGACTTACAAGGTATTGTATAGCGTCTAGCGTATCGCCGCGGTGACCTATTGCTCTATTTGCGTTTTCTCCGCTTATATAGTAACAAATCTCATCATCTTTTATTTTTTCTTGCACCTTAACTTGCAAGTTCATTCTAGATAAAATACCTTCTAAATACATTTGCCCTTGGCTTTTTTGCTTAACTTCTTCTTGCTTTGGCACAATGCTTACTGCAGCTTTAGAAAAGATTCCCCTTTCTTTTATTACTGAAATCTCTACTTCTTCTTCAGTAAGCCCTAAACTTTGCAGCCCTATTTCTGTAGCTTCCTTTACATTACTGCCCTTAAACTCATTTTCTTTCATTTTATACTTCCTTATTTTACTGTGGTGCTCATTATTCTATCCTTTTCGATGGCATCTTTTCTCTTGGTCACCATATTAAAAATTAGGTTAAATAAGGTGGTAATTAAAGAGTTTATTATCATATATAATGTAAACGCCGCCGAATAAAATAGCGCAAATACAAGCATTAGCACAGGCATCATATATTGCATAATCTTAGCTTGTGACTGTTGCGCTTTAATTTGCTCTTCCGACTGCCCCGCCATTATTGGCTGTTCGGGCATTTTATTAAGTCTCATTGACAAAATATTTATTACAAATGCTATTATTGGCAGTAAAAGGTAACCATTCCACTGCCCTTTATATTTCTCTGTAAGAGGACGCATAACTGTTTCATACTTTCCTGCGTCAACATCCAAATCATTTCCTCTTGCTGACCTTACAAAACTGGCAGCATCAGGTATTACGCTTTTCCATGAATCGCTAACAAATATATTTTTAGTAAGCAAAAATGACTCTGGCTCATGAGCTTCTAGCACGGCTTTTTCAGCTGAGCTTATGGCTTCAGCTTTTATCTCTTCTCTTGTCTTATCGCCTGATACTACTTCATACTCTGTTATATTAAATTCTTTATTTATTTTTTCTTCCAATACGCCTTCTTCTATATATTTATCAAAAACTTGTTGGTAAGATGTGTCATATACTTCTTCCATTGTTTGATACATATTTAAATTATGTCTAGCAACGGCATTGTTAAAACCGCCAAACACAATAAAGAAAACCACAAGCGTCAAAATCATAGGCAAACAGCTTGAAAAGGCGCTATACTTATATTTTTTATAGATTGCTCTTTGTTTTTGCATTTGCAATTCTTTATTTGCGCCACACTGCTTGTTTGCTTTTTCAAGCTCTGGTTTCATTTGTTCCATTATTTTAGCGTTTTTTCTAGTCAACATCTTTTGCCAAACATCTAGCGGAAAAACCAACGCTTTTAAAAATAGCGTAAACATAATAACTGTTACGCTAAATGCACCTATTATGCCCCAATTACTAGACCAGCCATCAATCCATTTATACAAAATTTCATAAATGAGCTTGCCTATTCCATCGCTAATTCCATTGGCGCCTAATAATGTTATAAAGTCCATTTCGCACTTCCTTTTAGATTTTCTTTAACGGGGTCAAACCCTCCCTTTGCAAAGGGATTACACCTTAATATTCGCCTACAACCTTTTAATATTCCTCTAACTACTCCATATTTTTCTATGGCGTCTTGAGTATACATTGAGCAAGTTGGCGTGTAAATACAAGTTTTCCCTAGTGACGGAGAAATATGTCTTTTGTAAAATACAATTAGTTTATTGCAAATTTTTTTAATCATTGCTCTAGTAAAACTCCGCTTTTTTTAAGCAAATATAACATATCACTGTTTATTTGAGCAAATGTAGCTTCGCTACACGCAGGCAACGCCACAATAACAAAATTATATTTTGGTGAAATCTTTGGAATAAGCAATCTAAAGCTTTCCCTTATCCTTCTTTTAACCAAGCTTCTTTTTACGCTATTGCCAACTTTTTTTCCAACAGATATGCCTACCTTTATGTGATGAGCCGGCACTTTATATAAAATAAGCAGTTTGGTAGATACGCTAGTACCGTGACGGTAAATATACTTGAAACTTCCATTTAGCGTCAAACGATAAATTTTTTGCATTATTTTTTACGCAGACAATCTCTTTCTTTGCTTGTTCCTTCTTCTTCTTAGCACATTGCGGCCAGGTTTTGAAGCCATTCTTGCTCTAAAACCGTGTACTCTTGACCTATACTTCTTTTTGGGTTGATAAGTTCTTTTCATTTTTATATCCTCGCTTACTTAATTTTAAACTATTATTGGCTTGCATTTATTAATTATGCATAAGCTTAATTATTATATAATAATAGTTAAACCTTGTCAAACACTTCATAACTTAAAAAATTTATCTAAATTTAATAAAAATTTAACAATAAAATATATTATAAAATACTAAAAACACAATACATTTTTGTTTTTATTTTTATGAAAATTGTTTCACGTGGAACACTATGAAGATTTCACGGTAAACTTTTTTCCATTTTTTTACTGCTTATTTTTACTTGTTTTAATTACTTTTTACTTAAAATACAACACTTTAATTTAGCATATATTACATTATAGTTTTTTGTAAGGTTCTTTTTTAGTTTTCTTTTTCTAACACCTTTGCTTAAGTTTATTATAATATTAGTAATGCCAGAATGCTTTAAATTATTTAGTTGTTTTTTATATTTTGTCTTAGTTAGATTTTTTATGTCAACTACATAGTATCCATATCTATAAGTATAAGGCGTTAAAGTGTCATAAATAAGAGTTTTTGGCAAGTAATATTCTAAACTTGCTTCATAGAGTATTTTTTGCCACCTTAAAGATATCATATTATAGATATCTTTATATTCTTTTTTTTCTATAAGTATATTTTGCTTTTCCTTAGAAATTAAGCCGTCTATATTTGTTCCCAAAATTCTTCTTATATAGTTTTTTACCTTTCTATAGGTATCCATATTTGACAAATCAAAATAATACATTTTTTCTTTGCCATTTTCAACATACACCTTACCGTTGTTTGATTTTACAAAGTCTATACTTTTAAACTCATTAAAATAATCGTCGTTTTCTGCTATTTTTGGTTGTACTTGTCTAATTACCTTAATATTGTATCTTTTTTTTAATTTTTCCCTAATCGTTTTAAGATGCCAAAAATCTATATAATCATCAACAAATATTACTGCTTCTATATTTTTTGAATTCATTAAAATATCATCTAGCTTATCAGTAGTTGTTTTTACAACATACTTTTTTTGTTCAAATAAATTACCTAAAGGTTTTGGCGCATAATTACAAAACCAAGTAATATCTTTACAAAATGCCACATTAATTTTTACTTTTGATGTCTTTTTAAAATACATCTCTAGTAAGCTTCCTATTCGCATTTTCCATTCGTAGTTGCCTAATGCGTGTAAATAATATTTTTTTTCTTTGTGAAAAGCAAGAATGTTATCTGTAAATAAATTATTATTGTTTTTACAATAAAAAAGCCCAGAACAAAATTCTTTTCCAACGCTTATCTCTTCTTTATTTAAGCCAAAGCCGTATATCTTTCCTACACTATTTTTTACACTTAACTTTATACCATAATAGTTATTTTTATTTTTTACCTTTATTGTAAGAATGTTATCTACAAGCTTTATATAAACCTTTATTTTATATATTTGGTAGTAAAACTCTATATTATATTCATTTATGTTAAGCTTATTAATATCATAGTTTATAAGAGGAATTTCCTTTTCTACTTCACCTTTACTTAATATTACGCTAATTACAGGATTATTTTTATTGTGTTTAAATAATAAAAACTCCTTATAAAAAAATGATATTTCACCATTTTTTATTAGGTAATAAATATCATCTTTTACAGTGTTTGGAGTTTTTGTTAAATATACTTTTGACATATTTTTTACATAATTATCCAATTAATCTAAGGGGCAGAATTACGCATTTATAATCGTCACCTTCCACTCTCTTAACTAAAATTGGCTTAATTGCGCGCTCTATCTCTATCTTCAAATAATCTTCCTTTATTCTTAGTATAGCATCCATCAAATATTTAGAATTTAATCCTATTCTAATTTTTTCTCCTTCTGCCTTGCAATCTATAGTTTCATTTACTCTGCCTTTTTCGCTTTCGGAAAAGATGTTAAACTTTCCTTCTTCTATTGTTATTGTTATTCTATTAAATGCAAGGTCTTTGCTTATTATGCTAACTCTTGATAGACAGCTTTCTAGCTCTTCTTTATTTATTATAATTACATTATTTATTTCTTGCGGTAAATTATTTCTATAATTATAAAAATCGCCTTCTACCGTGGTAGTTCTTATCTTTGTGTGGCCAAGATCCATAACTATCATATTATTTACTCTGCTTATAGTAATTTCATTATCACTATCATCTAGTATTTTGCTAATGTCACTTAAAATTTTTCCAAGTATAATAAATTTTAATTGCCCTTTTTTTTCAATTAATTCATTTCTTGATATAGCTACTCTATATCCATCTAAACAAACAGCTTCAATATAATTATCTATAACTTCCATATTACAGCTTTTTAAAAGCAACCTTGTATCATTTAAGCTTGCGCAAAATATTACCTTTTCTATTAGTTGTTTAAAATCACTTTCTTTTATTTTAATACTTATATCATCATTATAATTGCCAAGAGGAGGAAAATTTTCTATATCATAATATGTAATCTCTGCTTGGCTACTATTAAATAGAATGCTTATTTTGTTGTTATCCCCTTTTTCTATTGCAATTCTTTCTTGGCTTGAAAGCTTATTAGCATAATCGTTAAATAGCTTGCCATTAACTACAACTTCGCCTTCTATTAAAATTTCTGCCTTTATTTGTTTTTCTATATATAATTCTTGATTGTATGCACTAAAAGTTACAGTGTCTGCTTTAGCATAAATTTTAATACCTTCTAAAATTGGAATATTTTTATTTACAGCAAGCGCTCTACTAACTATGTTGGTGGCGTTTGATAAATCCATTCCGTTACAATAAAATTTCATACCATTCTCCTTTATTTTTTATTTATTTAATTTACAATTACTATTACTATTAGCTGTGTGGATATGTTGATAAGCTTCAATTTTGGGTGATAATGCAAGTTTATCGTAAGTATTTAGTATTTATTTCTCCAAATATTGTGGATAAGTTGTTTATACATTTTAACAAAGTATCAACAATTATCATTTATTATCAACAATGTTGTTTTTTAAATATTAAGCATACTTCTAATATCTTTAATTTGAGTGGAAGTTTTTAAGGTGTTTATAGAAGAGCTTATCTTTTCATGAGAATAAATGATGGTAGAGTGGTCTCTTCCACCAAAAATTTGACCAATGGTTACTAAGGGAAGGTCAAGGAATTCTCTTATAAGATATATTGCTATCATTCTTGCTTCCACTATATCTTTAGTTCTCTTTTTGCCTACTATTTCGCTATGGCTTATTCTAAAATATTGGCACACAGCTTCTATAATTTTGTTGCTGTCAATATTGTTGCCATTATCTATATTGTCTACCTTTAATGCTTCTTTAGCAAGCTCTAGCGTAGGTACTTTATTTATAAGTTGAGAGTACATTATAACTTTAAGAAGGGCCCCTTCTAGCTCTCTTATGTTGCTGTTTATTTTTTCTGCTAAAAAATAAATAATGTCGTCGCTAAGCGCAATATTTTCTTTTTCTAACTTTTTAATTATGATAGCTATCCTAGTTTCTATATTAGGAGTGTCAATATCTGTCATAAGACCGCCTTCAAACCTTGTGCGCAAACGGTCTTCAATGTCATTTATTTCTCTTGGCGCGCGGTCTGATGAAAGCACAATTTGTTTTCCATTTATGTATAAGGCATTAAAAATATGGAATATTATATCCTGAAGACCGCCTTTTCTTTGCAAAAATTGTATGTCGTCTATCATAAGGACATCGACAGAAGTATATTTTTCTCTAAAATTCCTATATGCGTCTTTGTCAGAAGAATATTTGCTAAGGGAAGCAAAATATTCATTAGTTAAGGTTTCGGTAGGAACATACAAAACTTTTATAGAAGGATTGTGTTCGTTAAGATAATTACCTATGGAGTGAAGAAGGTGAGTTTTACCAAGTCCCACTCCGCCGTATATATATAGAGGATTTAAGGTAAGGAGATTGTCATTAACTCCTGGGTTTTCGGCAACTGTTTTGGCGCTTACAAATGCAAGTTTGTTGCTTTCGCCAACAACAAAATTGTCGAAAGTGTATTTTGACACAAATTGACTAAGTGGCTTTTCTTTTTTTACATCTATCATGCTAGAAAGTGTGGTAGCTGCATCATCTTCAGTGACAAAATATTGTTTTTCATCTTCTGTTATAATAAGTACTGAAGTAAAGTTGTAGCCAAGTATGTTGATACAATACTTGATGTCTTCTAAATAGTTTTTTTCCACTGTATCTCTGCTGTTTTTGCTAGGAGCGCATAAAACCAATTCGCCATCTTTAATAGTAAGTGCTTCAATGCTGTTTATCCATACCAAAAATGCAGTAGCGGAAAGCTTGTTACTTAGTTCTTTTTTAACCTTATCCCATATTTTTACTGCGTTTTCCATAGTGAAAATATTATAGCACACGGCAAACTTTTTTTCAATAAGAAAAGGCATAAAAATAACTAAAAGATTTAGAAAAGCGTCTAAAAGTTGTTGACAAAAAAAAATGACTGGTATATTATTATAAAGCTATTGGTGCATTAAAATGGCAAATTAGCCCCTTGCTATGTTTTAATAACCAAGAATAGAATTAACGGAGGTTTTTACCATGAAAACATATATGGCAAAACCAGAAGAAGTAAAAAGAGAGTGGTTTGTTGTGGACGTAGCTGGTAAACCGCTTGGCAGAATTGCTTCTCAGGTAGCCGCAATATTAAGAGGAAAAAATAAGCCTGTGTTTACGCCCAATGTAGATACTGGTGATTATGTTATTGTAATTAATGCCGACAAAGTAGTACTAACAGGAAATAAACTAGAGCAAAAATATTATCGCTATCACACAGGTTATGTTGGTGGACTTAAAGAAATTAGATATGACAAACTTATGCAAACAAGAAGTGACTTTGTAGTGAGAAAAGCCATAAAAGGAATGCTTCCTAAAAATAAGCTAGGTAGGCAAATGATTAAGAAACTGTTTATCTACAAAGGCGCAGAGCACAAACAACAAGCTCAACAACCTAAAGTGTTAACGCTAGATTAAGAGGTGAAATATGACAGCTAAAAAAGTAGTTAAGAAAATCCAATTTTGGGGAGTAGGCAGGAGAAAGAAAGCTATAGCTAGAGTAAGAGTTGTTCCCGGAGGAGAAAAAGGATTTATTGTAAATAAAAAACCAATGGAAGAATATTTTAGCCTTGATGCGCAAAGATATGTAGCAAATCAAGCCCTAGTTCTTACCGACACAGCAAGCAAGTATGATGTATTTGTAAATGTGTATGGTGGCGGACTTACAGGTCAAGCAGGCGCTATAAGACAAGGCCTTGCTAGAGCGCTTTGTGAAGCTGATGCAAGTTTAAGACCAGAGCTTAAGAAAGCTGGATTTTTAACAAGAGATGCAAGAATGAAAGAAAGAAAGAAATATGGATTGCATAAAGCTAGAAAAGCTCCACAATTTAGCAAGAGATAATATTTTAATTAAGTTAAAAGAAAAAGAGCGAAAATGTATCGCTCTTTTTTTGTTTTTATAAAAACTTATCTAAAAAAATTATTAAAAAGAGTATTTTATATACTAAAGAGGTATATTATTAATAATTATAAGTATAATTTTAGATAAATTATTAACTAAAAGGAAAAAACATAAAAAATAGTTGACTTATTTTATAAGTTGTATTACTATATAGTAGCGTCGCAAAAAGACGCAAAGCGTACCTTAACAACAGAACAGAAAGGTTTGAAGTAAATTAAATCGCGTTAATTTTTTTGAGAAAGAAACTTAAAGCTAGACAACATTTACGATTAATTAAATGTCAGAAAGTTTTTAGT
>JAAYOD010000004.1 GCA_012520515.1 Clostridiales bacterium | reverse complement strand
TATCAACAGGGTCTGGGTCTGTATCAACAGGGTCTGGGTCTGTATCAACAGGATCTGGGTCTGTATCAACAGGATCTGGATCTGGGTCTGGGACAGTGATTACAGGTGTGTCGTCTGGCGGGAGTTTACCTTTATCAGGAGCGTTCTTCATAATGACAGTTACTGCTATCATTGCGGCAACAGCAATAAGGCAAAGAGCCATTATGATGTAATACATATTCTTTTTAAAGAAGTCTTTTGCCTTTGAGCTTGTTCTTGTTCTTTTTTCCATAAATACCTCCAATGGATTTTCAATGAGCTTTTACTTATATGGATTATGGGCTAGCAAAAATATTTTTATACACTTAGGCAAAAAAATTTTTAACTTTCTCATTTTCCTTATGCCCTATTATTTTTTCCACCATTATTTTTTTCATACCTGCCAAATAAATTACGAATATCGTATTGTTTGGCTACTACAATTTAATTTTTATTACAATTAATACGAATATCGTATTAATTTATATTTTTATGCTTGACAAGGCAATATAAGGGGTATAAAATTACCTTATAGATAATTATAGTTTAAATTTTACTAGGAGAAATTTTATGAAAGTTCCTGAAATTTTTGGTTCGCTTGTATTTAGCGATACCGTAATGAGAGAAAGATTGCCCAAAGAAACTTATGTTGCGCTAAAAAGAACAATTGAAAGAAATGAGACTTTGGACCTTAGTGTAGCCAATATTGTAGCAAATGCTATGAAAGACTGGGCTATTGAAAAAAATGCCACGCACTATACACATTGGTTTCAACCAATGACAGGCATAACAGCGGAAAAGCATGACAGCTTTATTTCCCCTATCGGCGACGGCAAGATAATAATGGAATTTTCAGGAAGAGAGCTTATAAAAGGTGAGCCTGATGCAAGCAGTTTTCCTTCAGGCGGACTTCGCAGCACCTTTGAGGCGCGCGGCTACACTGCTTGGGACCCTACTAGTTACGCCTTTATTAAAGACGGCACTCTTTGTATCCCTACTGTTTTTTGCAGTTATGGCGGACATATTTTGGATAAAAAGACTCCTTTGCTTCGCAGTATGCAGGTTATTAACACTCAAGCATTGCGTATTCTAAAGATTTTTAGAACCAAAGCAAAAAGAGTTATTCCTACTGTGGGCGCTGAGCAAGAATATTTTTTAATAGATAAAGATTTATATAATAAGAGAAAGGACCTTATATATTGCGGGCGTACACTTTTTGGAGCTAGACCGCCTAAAGGTCAAGAGTTAGGCGACCACTATTTTGGCGCAATCAAAACAAGAGTTGCGGCATACATGAAAGAGCTAGACGAAACGCTTTGGAAATATGGCATCTTGGCAAAAACCAAGCATAATGAGTCTGCCCCTGCTCAACATGAGCTTGCGCCTATCTTTGACAATTGCAATATTGCTACTGACCATAATCAATTGACGATGGAGATTATGAAAAAGGTAGCTGAAAAGCATAACCTTGTATGTCTTTTGCACGAAAAGCCTTTTGCTGGGGTGAATGGCAGCGGCAAACATAATAATTGGTCGCTAGCTACCGACACTGGCATAAACTTATTAGAGCCAGGCATAAGTCCTAAGGACAATGCACAATTTTTATTGTTTATAAGCGCTGTAATTAGAGCCGTTGACATATACCAAGACATTTTGAGAGTTTCGGCAGCAAGCGCAGGCAATGACCACCGCCTTGGCGGAACGGAAGCGCCCCCTGCAATTATCAGTATGTTTTTAGGCGACGAACTTACGGCTATATTTGAAGCTCTGGCTTCAGGAAACAGCTACAAAGGAAATAGCATTGCCGACATGGAGATAGGCGTGCGCTGTCTACCTAAACTACCTAAAGACAACACAGACCGCAATCGCACATCACCTTTTGCTTTTACTGGCAACAAGTTTGAATTTCGCATGCTAGGCAGCAACGCAAGCATAGCTTGCACAAACACAATTCTAAACACAATAATTGCAGAAAGCTTGGATTATTTTGCCACAGAATTAGAAAATTGCTCTGATGTAAATGCTACTTTATCTGCTCTAATTAAAGATACCTATATAAAGCATAAACGAATTGTGTTTAATGGCAACAATTACTGTAATGAATGGATTGAAGAAGCTGGAAGGCGGGGGCTTAGCAACCTAAAGAGCGTAGCTACAGCTTTGCCTACCTATGCAAGCGAAAAGAGCGTGTCATTGTTTAATAAATACGGCGTATATTCTAAAGAAGAAGTGCTTGCAAGAATGGAAATATTGCAAATAAATTACGCAAAAACCATTAATATTGAAGCGCATACTGCTCTTGAAATGGTTAGAAAGCAAATATCCCCTGCTGTTTCTTTGTACTGTAAGGAATTGGCTAAATGTGTTTACTACAAAAAAGAAATAGGCGTAAACTTTGATGCTGAAAAAAAGGTGCTTGAGCGCCTAAGCGATAACAATGTTGCTTTGCTTGCAAAGTCAGACGAATTGGAAAAGCTATTAAATAAAGCGTCGCATTTTACTGATGTTTCAAAAAGCGCAATGTTCTTTAGTGATGAAATATGCAAAACCATGAACGAAATGCGCGCAATTGCTGACAATATGGAAAGCTATACCGCGCGAAATTATTGGCCACTTCCTACTTATGGCGACTTGATGTTTTGTATCTAGTATAAAAGGGGGATAAGATAAGTGGAAAACAATATATTTGGCAAAAATCTAAGATATTTGAGGCTTGCTAATAAAATGACACAAAAAGAGCTTGCCGCCTTTATGTATGTAAATGCTGTAACTATTTGCCACTGGGAAAAAGGTTTGCAAGAGCCTTGCCTAGACGATGTTAGAAAGCTAGCACAGTTTTTTAATGTCAGTTGCGATTTTTTACTGGGTATGTAATTTTTTTATTAGCTTATTCTATTATCTAAGGCGCAAAAGGTCATAAGACTGCGCCTTTTTTAATAATATATTAAAATGAAAAGCCTTCGTTTGCACCCTGCTTTTATTGCCATTTGTATTGCGCTTATATTTTTATCTAAGCTAGAACTTTTGACAATAACAATTTTTTGCGTACTTCTTCATGAAGGAGCTCATGCGCTTTGCGCTAGGCTTTTTGGATACCGATTAAGCACGCTTACCCTTATGCCTTATGGCGCTGTGCTATGTGGAGAAGACAATCTTCACGACAACGATGCTTTTTTTATAGCAATAGTTGGCCCTTTATCCAATCTTTTGCTTGCAGTTATCACCATTTGCTTATGGTGGATTTTCCCTGAAAGCTATTCTTTTACCCTTATTTTTTGCCGTGTCAATATAGCTCTAGCTCTCTTTAACATGCTGCCCTTTTATCCTTTAGACGGTGGACGCATAGTTCTAAGTTTTGCAAAAAATAAGTTAATTGCGCTAAAAAGGCTAAGACTTTGGGGCATTGTGGGAAGTTTTATCTTTATGGCTCTATTTATAACAAGCGCTTTCTTTAAGATAAATTTTACGCTTGGCGTCATTTCCATTACTTTATTCTTAGGCGCGTCTAGCGGTACGGAAAAACAAAAATATGTAGAAATATGTAATTTTTTAAGTCATTTTAAGGACTATACTTACCCTATTGAACGCTGTGAGCTTTTAGTCAACCATAATATGACACTGCAAAGACTTATAATGTCTTTATCGTCTAAAAAAATTTATACAGTACAAGTGGTGGATAATTCATTACAAACTTTATGTATTTTAGAAAATGATGACCTTGACAAACTTATTTCCTATCCCAATAAAAAAGAGCGGATAAAAGATATTTTAAGCTGCTGTTGCGGTTTATCTTAAGCGATATTCCCTTCTTGCTCTTTCTAGTTTTCTTCTAAACCTTGATATTAATATAGATACAACAATAACTAAAATTGTGCCTACAATAGCTATGGCTATGGGCAAGTAGCCAAGAATTATGTTTACTAAATCTTTAGGCTTGTATACACCTACGCCTCTTATGTTTCCAGAGTTAAATATTAAGTTGCCATCTGAGTCTACTTCATAGTTAGAAAGCTCTTTTATGCTGCCATCGCCATTAACAATATATAATACTGCGCTTTCATCTAATTTAGTTAGCTTAACAAGATACTGCGTATCGCCAGCAAGCGTGCCTTCAATGTCAAATTTTAAGTATTCTACCATTTGGCTTTTTGCAGGTTTTATAATAGATGCCCCGAGCATCTTATCTATGCTTTTTGCTACATCGGCATACTCTTTTGTATCAGAATTAAGTTGCGCTGTCGTAACGCTAGTTTCGGGCGCTAAAATGCCTTTTAGCTTTACATTTTCAGCAACTATCTCTCCTTTCTTTATAGCTAGCGTGCTGCTTAGATACATAAAAGTATAATTTTGCGCCTCTGCTCCAGATGGTGTCATTAAGTAGTATCCTATTTCACTTGGCAGCTTATCGACAATTGCAGGGCTAATAAGCACTGATTCGTCGTCATTGCCTACAAAGCCAGAATACTTAATAGTTGGAGTAAACTTATCTCCAAACACAATATCCGCCCCTTCTACACTAACTATTATTTGCGCAGGGTAAATTCTAAGTGTTGTATATTTAGAGTCAGCGTCTAGTTCATACACTCCATCACAGTCATCAGTAAGCGTAGCTTCAATACTATACTCCCCTACATTTTTTGCAGTTCCTTGCACTACACCTTTTGCTTTGGGAATTTTGCTAAGCGCTGTATTATAAAGTTCTATTTGGTAGTTGCCTTCAATAACGCTACCTGTGTAGGTATAATCAAATATACCGCTAAACTTAACTAGCAATTGTCTTTTAGCAACTGGCACTGTTTCATTAACTAAAGTGGTTGATATATTATTGTCATCAGGAGTGAATAAGATTTGAGAAGCATATTGCATACTATCAACTTGATTTTTGCCATTTAACCAACTAAATCTACCGCTTATTGATTGTCCAAGATAGGTAGCATATCCATAAATTACGCCAGTGTCTAGATTTTCACCCCAAGTTATTGGAGTTATGGAGGTTATCTTTACAGAGGCTATGCCTTTTTTAATTTCAAATCTGGACTCCACTTCCACACTTAAAATGCTATAATTGCCGCTATTTTCTCTATAATCTACTATGTAGTTATAATAGCCGATATCTTCTCCTGGCATTCTAGTAACAGTTATATCAATATCTGCAATATTGTCGTCGCCAACTAGCGTAAAGTCATCTACTAGTTCAGGTAAAAGAACAGGGTCTTTTACGCCATAATTTTTGCTTAAACTTGGCATAGATAGCCTTATTCCTTTTCTTACTATCTCATATTCGCCTCTTATGTCAAAACTTATATCATAATTAGGGTTTAATTGCTCTGTAATAGTACCTTCATTTATTGTATAAAGACCAGCATTTTCTCCGCTTTCTCTTTTCAAGCTGCCTATAATTTCCAAAGGAGAGCCGTTTGGTAATATATCTATCATATAATTAGTTACGCCATCTTTTACACTATAACTAATGGGCTTATCTGGGTCGCCATAAATTTTGTTATTAAGAATATTATCCCCTTCTACCACTATGACAATAGGTCTTTTCATAATCTCAATATGATTATTGTTAGACACCATAAATTCGCAATTGTTACTGCTAGCTCCAAGTATTTTGACTTCATAATTTTGTCCTGCCACAAGATTATCAGCAGTAAGCCTATACTGCGGACGAACAAAATTAGTAATTCCATTAATATCTTGTTCAGTTAAAATTTGCGTTTGATTTTCGTCCCAATAATATACAAACTCAAGTTCTATTTTGTCGCCATAATGCCAATTTGTTTCTTTTAATCCTACATAAACTATTTGAGGCTTAATCTCTAAAGTTATTTGACCGCTAGTGCTATCAACATAATTTTGGCAATTGTATTCTGTTATGGTAAAAGTTATATATCCGTAAGAAACTAATTCAAGTTCAAAATCGCCGTTGTTACTTAAAAGATTTACTACGCCCCTTTGTTTTTCATTAAGTTTATTTAGCGACAATTCTCCATCTTGTATGTTATTTATAACAATAGGCAAATTGCCTTGACCGATAGTTGCTACATTTTGCATAACGCTAATGTCTATCTCACTTGCTCTTGTGGCTTTTTTTACAATAAAGCTCAAAATATTGACGCTTTCAGATAATACATAGTTATTTTTATTAAGACTAGGCACAGCTAAATACTGGCCAGCGTTAATAACTTGGCTAAGTCCTGTTTGCTGCTCTTTATAGTAAAATGTCAGTGTTACAGTATCTGTGCCATAATACAAAGTAGTATATGTACCTTTTATCCCTGTGGCTAAGTCTGTGCCATTATATGTAAGGTTGGCAAAGCCAGAATAAGCTATGGTATCTATCTTTATAGGTACAATCTCTAAGTAGGCTTCAGTAAGATTAATAATGTAATTGGTGTTTGTGGTTGATACTCTTACTTCATACCACCCTGCGTCCCAAGGATTTTCTATCTCTTGCATAGCAATAAAGTCAAATTCCAAACTAACTTCGCCTAAATTTCCTGTTAGCGTCACATCGGTAATTGTTGGTTTAGAGTTATTATAAGTATGCCTTAGACTAGATTCACCTATGGTGACTGTGATATTTTTTGCAGTAATTATACCTATACCACCTGTCAAAACATAGGAGCTATTTATAAAATAATTGTTTGCCATATTGCCACTTAGGCTAAAATTGGTGGCAGATAGCTCGATATTGTCGCCTACATTAGCATTTGCCCAATTAACAGTGCAAAATGCTATTACTTGCTCTAAATCTTTTTCCAGTATTCCCGTTAGGTTAAATACAGAGCTATTACTTACCATTACATTTTGATTAGCGTCAAGGCTATCATATTCTTTAACTAAAATATCTTGCCAACTAACACTTATAGTCTTTGGAGTTATTGTAAAGGTCTTAGAAATAATGCCTATAAATAAATCTGACGGAAGATTAAAATTAGAATGCGCCGTAATTCTTGCCCTTACTTCATATTGTCCTGCGTTTGCCGTATTTTCAGTAAGATTTTTTTGCGTGCCAAAATAATACCTTAAAATAATATTTTCAAAATAATTTTGACCTATCGTATTAACCGTTGCCACAGCGTCATTATTTTCTCCGTTGTACTCATTATTGTTTGCTATGACATTTACATACTCACTAGCTTCAACTATCTCAATATTAAGTATCTTGCCTATGCTAAGGTCACTAAAAGAGTGGGGCATAATAAAGCTAATCCATAAATTTTCAGCGTCATTTCTAAGCGCATAGTCTTGATACTCTAGTTTGAGCGTTCCTAAATCAAAATCAAAGATATTTACAAAATATCCATATTCCACAAAACTAACTTTAATGGTGACATTTTGACCGCAATAATATTTACCTTCGCCTACAATATCAATAACTTGCTCATAGCCAGTAACGCTTGCACTAACGGGCAAGGTAAACCTTGCATACATAGATTTTAGCGTAGTGTTATTTATAGCGTAAAACA
This sequence comes from Clostridiales bacterium, assembly GCA_012520515.1. GTDB lineage: Bacteria > Bacillota > Clostridia > Christensenellales > DTU072 > CAG-1782. The sequence goes on along the minus strand of JAAYOD010000004.1, from coordinate 21,350 downwards.
AATTATCATAACTTACCACAAAGTCATTGCTATCCATATAGACACCTGTAAAATGCTCATCAGCAATTAACCTAAAAGCTATAAATTTATCATTATTTGCCGCTGTGTCTATTATTACTTCCACATCGCCGTTGCCATCTACAAAAAGGGTGGAATTATAACCATTTGTTAAGTAACCCGACGCTAAAGGCACAATATACCAAGAGTTTGTTATATCTACACCGCTAACAGAATCATTAGGAATGCCTATCACGCCGTAAACATAGGCATTACCTTGCAAATGACCATTAAATAAGCTGTTTGTTACCGATGTGTTTGCATAAGTATAACCAACAATACCGCCAATGTTAGTATTTCCCCTTACTGTTGCATAGCTTACGCACCTATTTATTTGTCCGTTTATTGCCATATTGCGTCCAACAAAGCTACCTATGTGGCTGCCTTCAGACTGTATTTGGCTGTTTTCGTCAATTATTAAATTCTTAATGCTGCCATAAGTGCCAAGCATGCCAATTAGCCCTACATAATTTGCAGTTGTATTAATGTATAGATAACTAATCTTATAGCCATTGCCGTCAAGAGTACCGTTAAATGCGCGGTAATCATGAGTATCTGCAAAATATCCAATTGGAGAAAAGTTGCTATAACTTCCCTCTATTCTCATATCAACATCGTTAGTAATCTCAAAATAATATCCTAAATAGTCGTAGGTAGATGTAAGAAAGCTTAAATCATCAAGTTGTTTTCTGCTAGATATCAAATACGGGTTATCTTGACTTCCCCACTCTGCCAAACTATCGTCATTCCACCCAAAAAGGCGTAATCTAACGCTTAAAGCTGAGTATGTGTCAATATCATCATTGATGCCAATAAGAGCGGAAAGACGGGGTGCATAATGGCTGTCTTGGCTGTTTTCAAGTCCAAACTCATAATAAGAATCATTGGAAAATCCGTCTAGAAAATCTTGGCTTTCCATCTCTTCTGTTGTCTTTACATTTTCCGAAATATTTATTGCTCCAGAAAATGGCGGAAGTCCGCATATATCAGTGTTATAGAAACTTCTTATCAAATGGTTGTTGACGCCTTGATTAACTCTGCCAGAGATAGAGCCTGCTTTTGCCTGCGATATGTATAACACCTTAGCAATAGTATAACTATCCGTTATCGTTCCATCGCTGTTGCCTACTAAGCCCCCCACATAAGCGTCTGATGTGACCTTAACTGTGCCTGAATTGTAACAAACTTGCACATGTCCGCCGCTGTTTATACCAACTATACCGCCTGCTGCTGCGCCACTATCAGCTATCACCATTCCCATATTAAAAGATTGTGAGATTGTCGCTGCGCTATATCCAGCAATTCCGCCAGCAGCGCTAGCTTTAGCATTTATTCTGCCTGCGTTAAAGCAATATTCTATCTTTCCGCCGTTTGCATACCCTACAACTCCGCCAGCATAGCTTGCTCCTAAAGACACTATGTCTATAAGGGAATAGCTATTTAAGATTGTAGAATTTCTAGCTTCACCTGCTATGCTTCCTATATATCCAACCCCCGATATAATGCCGCTAGCTATAGCTACTTTTTCTACATTTGCATTTGAAATGATACCAAATAGTCCATAGTAGCCGTTTTCTTGGCCATTAATTATAAGATTGTTTATCTTGAAGTAGTTGCCGTTATATTTGCCGCTAAATTCTTTACTTGTTCCAATAGGCGTAAATTCTGCATCTAGTGTTATGTTGGCAGTTTGAATATACTCTAAATTGTCATAGCCTGTATAATTGTTATGTAAATAGCTTAAGTTATATAAATTTTGCGCGTTGCCTATCTCAAAAGGTGTGTTTTCAGCGCCATCACCTGCATTAAAATAATTGTACTTTGCCACAGCTTTTATCAAGTCTTGCGACTGTTGGTCAAAATTCTTTGGAATAGGATAATACCCAAAACCAAGCGACATAGGCAATATATCAAAGTACTCATTTGAGTAACTAAACTCTATATTGTGGGCGCTACCGTTAACATTGGTAAGTTGCACACAATTTGCGCCCACCCCCTGTGGACTAGGAATAATGAAACTTATTTCAGAATTTTGGTCGTCTAAAATATCTTCATTATAATATACATTTGTTAGGGTAAGGTTATAGGTGTTGCTATTTGCTATTATGGCAAATGTAGGATCAATGGTGCTTTTTGGAAGAGGATAAAATTTGCCTGAAAAGTAGCTGTCTATAATACTAGCATTAGTCCCTAAAGCGCCTATAATTCCTGCGGTATTGCCTGAACCTGTAATGCTTGCAATAACTGCCACACTATCTAGTATTCCTTGGCTTAGGTGCGCTGTTATTCCACCAACTTGTTTATTGCCTGTAACTTTTGCAATATTTATAGAGCCTTTAATGCTGCCTAATTCTATCTTACCTACCAGTCCTGCAACATAACTTGCTTTGGTAGCATAAATTTCACCATTATTTAGCCAAGTCTCATAATCTATATGCAAACTATTTTCAATTTGTCCAAATATACCGCCAAAATAGATTCCTGCGCTTACATTGTGACCTTGAATGCGACCAGTATTGACAACCTTGCTATCGGTTTTAGCATTATAGCCATATCCTGCAATACCGCCAATATTTGCTATACCTTCTACTTGTCCTTGGTTTTTTACATTGGTAAAATTTATTACATTATCTTCATTGTATACTCTTCCAGCTATACCGCCCGCAAAGCTAGAAGCAGTTACTTTAGCAGTATTAATAATATTTTCTATACTTCCGCCGCTGCTCCCTGCTACACTGCCTGCGTACATACCGCTAGCTTGTATCCAACCGTTTATGTTCAGGTTGCTTACCTTGCCGCTGCTGCCTATATAGCTGAACACTCCCAAAAAGCTGTTGCCTGCCATGGCAAGAGTTATGGTTTTGTTATTGCCGTCAAAGTTGCCATTAAAAGGCTTATCAACGCTTGATAAAGGCGTAATTTGCTCAATGTTCGCATCTAATTTGACATAGCAATCTTTATAATCGTGTAACTTTGTATTAGTAGCAAATAAATTCCATTGCTCTATATTTCTTATGACAAATGGGTCATGCGCAAACCCTGTGCCTTCAGCAAAAAGGCTATGCCTTACCCAGTTTGTAATTGAACTTTCATTAATAAAGGGACTTAACATCGGAAAATACCCATAGCCTATATCAAACTCTTTTACACTCATAATGCCGCTTTCAAAAATCAAAGGAGTTTTGCCTAAGAAATCATACATAGAATAATTGACATAGTTTTCTGGTTTGATTTGCGCTGAAGAATATCCTATTTCCTTATATGAACTTTTGTCTGTATTGTTGTAGCAGTTTTTGCTTTCAGACAACCTGCCTGTCGGACTGAAGAAACCTATCAAAGAGCCAATTTGCTCTCCTGTGTTGGTAATTAGACTATGATTGTAACCATTTTTAACTGTGCCATCATTTTGACCGACAAGGCCGCCCACTGTATCAGAAGTATTGCCTGGGATATTCTTTATGTCGCCTAAGTTAATAACGCCGTTTATAGTGCTTATTGAATTGCCGGTAGCTGCATTATTGCCTACAATTCCGCCTACTTGCCTGTTTGCTATAATTGAGCCGCGATTTATGCAATCGGTAACTAGTCCATAATTTTGTCCAACGATTCCGCCTACAAATACCGTTTGGGCGGTTTTGGCCATTATGGTAGCTTGGTTTATACAGTTATCAATAGTGCCTAGACTATATCCTGCGATACCGCCTAGATTGTTGCCGCCCGATACGCTTCCTACAACACGCAAATTTTTAACTGCGCCACCTAGTCCTATCGCGCCAAATAAGCCATTGTAGGCGGTAGAGTTATTGATGTTTAATGAAACAGTAAAATTGTTGCCATCAAAAATACCTTTGAACTGATTGGATAAATTTCCAATAGGGATAAAACTTGAGTCAAGGGTTATGTTTTGGGCAAGACGGAAATAGATACCTTCAAAGCTGTTGCCAGATAGCACTTGGCTTGATAAATCCACCATATCTTGAGCTGAAGTTATAAGATAGGGATTTTGTTCAGAATTTTCTTGTGAAGGGTTGGCAAGGTCATAAGCGTAAGCAGAAAAATCAGCGTTTTGCACAAACACCACGCACAAACAGCAAAATAGAATTATTGCTATCACAATCAGCTTATTGGCTTTTGCCATTATACCTCCATAAGTATTTATTATTATAACATAATAATATACATAGTTCAACAGTTATTTTATTGTAGAGTTAAGCGATATTAAGCAAAAATATAGAATAATAACAGTACTATTTTATATCGTCATTATTGTCTAAATTGTCTTGGTTAATTTTTAAATCCACATTGGTAATACTATAACTCATATTAATTTTTCTAAAATAAGCAATAAGTCTAAATATCGTTACCACAGCAGCTACAAGGTAGTTGGATACCGATTGTGGCACATATGGATATATTACATAGTAAAGCACACAGCCAAAAATACTTATTACCGCGTATACATCTTTACGCATAACCACGGGCTTTCTGGCCGCAAGCAAATCTCTTAACACGCCGCCGCCTATCGATGTGATAAGTCCTGCAAAAACCACCATAATGATATTGTCGCCAAAGCCGTAATCCACTGCTATTTGACAGCTTGCAACGGTGAACATTCCCAAGCCTACGGCGTCAAAAATGTTGATAAACTTTTTCAGAATATGTATATTTTGTTTGTTGAATTTTTTTTCAAAAAACTTAATAAAAATTACGGCAACAGTAACAGTAGTAAATACTGTTATGGGATATAGATAGTAAGTAAGGGCAACAGGTGTACGGTGAAGACACAGATCACGAATCATACCGCCGCCAAGCGCAGAACAAAAAGAAACAGCGTAAATGCCAAAAATGTCAAGCTCATATTCGATGCCGACAAGAACGCCAACTAGCGTAAAAGCAACTATACCCACCACTTCTAAAAATACAGTTATTTCCATACACGCAATTAGCCCTTTTGTTTTCGATTGCATTATATATTATTAAGTTATATATTGCAACTATTTTTAGTTCTATGATACAATTATAATTAGTATATAAATAATTAAAGGTCAAACAAAATGATTGTTGAAAACATAAAATTACATAAAGAAAATTATATTGTGACAGTAGGCGTAAATGATTACACCATTGCCAGCGAAGTTGCAATAAAATACTCATTGCGAAAAGATGCTGAAATTAGTCAAGAGAAGTGGAGAGAAATACTTAGACAAAGCGACATTGTCCTTTGTAAAGCTTACCTGTATAAGATGATAAGTAGATACCAAAAGACAGAAAAAGGCTATCGTGACAAGCTTTATCAAGTGGGCTTTAATAAAAACGCTGTGGAAAATGCTATGGACAGCGCCAAAGAGTATGGGTACATTGATGACAAAAAGTATTGCGATAATTATATTATGCAATACAAAAATAAAAAAGGTATAAACCGTCTCAAAGCTGAGCTTCGTCAAAAAGGTATTGATAATGAGTTGCTTAGCGAAATTTTTGCCCAGTACCAGTCTAATAAAGACGTTATATATAGCCTGTGTCAAAAGTTTATGCGTTCAAAGAAAAAGACCTTAGAAAACAAACAAAAACTTTACCGCCATCTACTTAGCAAAGGTTTTACATACCAAGAAGCGTCGAAAGCCGTCGATAAATGTTATAATGATGCGGAATAAAGCAAGCGATTTGCCCATATTTTATAGACATGGGCAAGAGATTGTGTGTTATTTTGATAGTGATAGTGTGCTTAGTTTTTTGCTCTTGTCACAACAAAAACCAAAGTTTTGATCATGACGCCGTTTGCGCTGAAATAACTATTGAGGACAATATATTGGCAAGCGGTTTCTTTATAAATTCTAAAGGAGACATATTAACTGCGGCGCATAGCTTTAGTAATTTATATCAGCTATTTGACATATCAATTTGTGTTAATATTAACGGTCAAGCATATCAAGCTATGCTAAAGTCAATTAACTTTGATAAGGACATAGCTTTGCTAAGCACCAATATTTCGGTATCTAAATTTGTAGATTTAGGTAGCGGTACTGGCGCTAAATCAAAATATGCTTATGTTATTGGCAACGCTAAAGAACATAAAAACACTCAAACAAAAGTTAAGGTTGTTTATAACAATGTAATGATAGAAACTGATACCAAGAGCTATTTAGGGGCTGTCTTTGAAGGTGATATTGCTCAAGGTCTAAGCGGAGCGCCTGTCTTTGACAATAATGGTTGCTTTCTTGGAATGGTAGTTGGTAAAGGCACAAAAAATAAACAAATATATGCGTTATCTTTAGCAGAAATTAACAATTTTTTAATTGGTGATATATAATGAAAAAGTTTTTACATTATCTTATACAATTTACTTGGGGTTTGCCCCAAAACCTTGCAGGTTTTATATTGACTAGAAAGTATAAAAACTACGCAACAGAAAAATTTTTTAATTCTCATATCTATTACCATCAAGGCGAATGGGGCGGCATATCTCTTGGTATGTTTATTATAATAAATGGCAACAGAGATGACTATTGGGCATCTACTACCAAAGTGCACGAATATGGTCATACTTTACAGTCGCTAATTTTAGGTCCATTATATCTTTTTATCATAGGCATTCCGTCATTTATATGGTGCAATGCTAAAAAGTTTGTTAAAATGCGTAAAGACAAAAATATATCCTATTTTGATTTTTATCCTGAAAAACGGGCAAATTATTTAGGCCAAAGAGCTACCAAACTGCCTGCGCCTACAAAATGATATTATGCCTCGCTTTTTGCGCATAAAACAAATATTGAACTATTATATATTGACAATAAAGTTAAACAATTGTATAATTATTGGGAAGTTTATTCAAGGAGATTACTTATGAAAGACAACATATCCCAAAATCCAAAAATGCCTTTCGGTCCAAGCGACGAACTACAATTGTATTACAATGATGCATATATGAAAGAAAGGGAAAGGTTTAATAACCTTTTTGGAACAATAGAAGAAGATGTTCTTGCTCCCAAGCAGGTAGAAACAGTCTATGTTGAGCCATCTCCTGACGAATTTGTATCGGTAAGCGCATATAAAAAAGCAAAACGTTCAGCTAGATTCTTTGCGACAGCTGCCATAGTATTTGCAGCAGCGGCAGTAGTTTTTGCCCTTAAATTTTTTAGCGTATTCTAAAACACAAAGATAACCATTTATATAAAATAATGACAACCTATTAGCTAGGTTGTCATTTTTCTTATTAGTAAAATTTTGAATATATTATACTTTACTCTTTCTCTTTATCGGGATACACTACTGAGATATTGGCTTCCTTTAGCTGAATATCTGTGACAGTTGAAGGTGCGCCCATAAGTAAGTCCTGTGCATTCTTGTTCATAGGGAAAGCAATAACTTCTCTTATACTAGCTTGGTCAGCAAGCAACATGACCATTCTGTCAACACCAGGAGCAATGCCAGCATGAGGCGGCGCGCCAAACTTAAACGCGTTATACAATGCAGAAAACTTTTCTTCTATTACGCTTTCGTCATAGCCTGCTATCTCAAACGCTTTTACCATAGTCTTAGGGTCATGATTGCGCACAGCGCCGCTAGATAGCTCTACGCCGTTGCACACAATGTCATATTGATAAGCAAATATGTCAAGCGGGTTTTTTGTCATTAATGCTTCCAACCCCCCTTGCGGCATACTAAATGGGTTATGGCTAAAATCTATGGTGTTGGTTTCTTCATTTAACTCATACATTGGAAAATCCACTATCCAGCAAAAGCGAAAAGCGTTTTTTTCAATAAGGTCCATAGCATTGCCAAGCTCATTTCTAACATAACCTGCGCACTTATTAACTTTACCTTTTTCCCCTGCAACAAGGGCTACAAATGTATTTGGCTTTAGACCTAATCTTTCTTTTAAGGAGTCAAATACAGTATGTAAAAACTTACTTACTCCGCCTAGCAAATTGCCGCTTGCGTCCACTCTAAACCAATAATAAGAACAATCAAGTTCCCTTTCAGCTACAAATTCAGTTAAACTTTCTATATACTTGCGGTTTTTGTTAAAACCGTCAACGCTGACAGCGTAAACAAGCTTATTTGCAAACAGCGGACAAATATCTTCAGTTAGCAAATCTGATACATTTTTAATAAGTAAAGGATTGCGTAAATCAGGTTTGTCACTGCCATAGTTTTCCATAGCATCTCTATATGTTATTCGCCTAAAAGGCGCGCTGTCTATTTTTTTAGTGGTATGCTCAGCAAACACTCTAGGAATTATATCTTCAAGCTCCCTAAAAACATCTTCTTGTGTAGCAAAACACATTTCTATATCCAGCTGATAAAATTCTCCTGGACTGCGGTCAGCGCGCGCGTCTTCATCTCTAAAACAAGGCGCAATTTGAAAATACTTATCAAAACCGCTTGTCATAAGCAACTGCTTGTATATTTGCGGCGCTTGTGGCAAGGCATAAAACTTACCTGGATACAACCGGCTAGGAACTATATAATCTCTTGCTCCTTCAGGCGATGAGCTTGTAAGAATAGGCGTTTGAATTTCCAAAAAACCTTTTTCTGTCATAATACGCCTAATTGTAGATATTATCTTGCTACGCAATACAATATTATCCTTTACAAGAGGATTTCTAAGGTCCAAAAAGCGATATTTTAGACGGGTGTCTTCTCTGCTTTGCAACGATGCCGCTACTTCAAAAGGCAAACTCTCTATACATTTGCCTAAAATCTCTATTTTTTTTGGTTCTATTTCAATAAGCCCTGTTGAAATATCAGGGTTGGGACTAGAGCGTAAAATTACTTTACCTTGTACTGATATTGTGCTTTCTCTAGGTATTTTTCTTACCTGTTCTTTCATTTCTTCGTCACTTACGGTAACTTGCGTAATACCATAAAAATCCCGCACTACAAAGAAGATAACTGCTCCTAAATCTCTTATGCTATACAACCAGCCTGCAATCTTAACTTCTTTATTTACATCGCTCTCTCTAAGCTCATTGCAATTATGTGTTCTGTACATAAATTCTCCTTACTTAATGTCTCCTACCGTTCTGGGAAACAAAATTACATCGCGAATGTTGGACATTCCTGTTATATACATAATCATTCTTTCAAGCCCCAGTCCAAAGCCACTATGTGGCACTGAGCCAAACTTTCTAAGACTTAAATAATGTTCATATTCACACGCATTTAGATTTTTCTCTTTCATAGCTTGCAAAAGCTTGTCCATATCTGTTTCTCTTTCGCTTCCGCCTATTATCTCTCCCACGCCAGGCACTAATAAGTCTGTCGCCGCAACGGTTTTGCCGTCGTCGTTTTGCTTCATATAAAAAGATTTTATAGTCTTAGGATAATTGATTACAAAGATAGGCTTTTTGAAAATTACTTCTGTCAAATACTTTTCGTGCTCCGTTTGGATATCTTTGCCCCAAGCAACTGGAAATTGGAACTTTTGACCAGATTGTTGCAATAATTCAATGGCTTTAATATAATCGATTACTCCAAATTCATTATTAACTACATTCTTTAGTTTATCAATAAGCCCTTTTTCCATAAACCTATCAAAAAATTCTATTTCGCTTGCGCACTTTGTAAGCACAGTGTTTACGATATGCTTTATAAGCGCTTCTGCTATCTCCAAAAGGTCGGGAAGCTCAGCAAAAGCTATTTCTGGCTCTATATGCCAAAACTCAGCCGCATGGCGTGGCGTGTTGCTATGCTCTGCTCTAAAACTAGGACCAAATGTATAAATTTTACCCATGGCCATTGCCGCAACTTCTCCCTCTAATTGACAGGATACAGAAAGCCCTGCTTTTTGACCAAAGAAGTCATTATTATAATACTCTTCTTCGCTGTCAAACTTAGCATCATAATCGTGCGTTGTTACGCGGAACATCTCCCCTGCCCCTTCACAATCGCTAGCAGTAATTATGGGCGTATGGACATATACAAAATTTCTATTTTGGAAAAATTCGTGAATTGCCCAGCTCACTACGCTACGCACTCTAAACACTGCGTTAAATGTATTTGTTCTCAAACGCAAATGCGGTATACCGCGTAAAAATTCTAGCGTAGTTCTCTTTTTTTGTAGCGGATAATCGGGAGGGCAGTCGCCAAGTAAAGTAATTTTTTCTGCATTGACTTCCACGCTGTCTTTCATGACCAAGCTTTCTACCAGCGTGCCGTCTACCTTGACTGAACAGCCTAGCTTAAACTGGTAAATATTATCTATTATGGTTTTATCCATTACAATTTGCAAATGCTTAAGCGAAGTTCCGTCATTTATTTCCATAAATGCCATATTTTTGCTATCTCTAGTCGTCCTTGCCCAGCCACAAACAGTTACTTTTTTATTAACATAGTTTTTGTTATTGAATAACTCCACTATATCGATATGTTTCATCGAATTTCTCCTTATGCTATTAAATATAATATAATAAATTATAGTACATATTATCTATATTTACAAGCTAATTAAGTTAAAAAAGCGCTTGGGTTCCAAGCGCTTTTAATTATGGTATCAAATATGTTCTATTAAAACTAAACAGATAGTTTTACTTGTCCGTCCACTAGATAAGAACTCAAAAATTGTGGATTATTAATAGCGTTAACATAGCTGCCTGACTTGTAAATATCACCATCTAAAGCAAACCAAGCTCTTCCTATCAATGCTTCTGTGTACCAAGTTAAGTCATTAATGCTATTTGGTTCTCCTAAATTTGCGTGCCACACCATAAGTATTCCGGTAGAAGGGTCTGTTCTGAATATTCTTCCGTCAGGGCTTTCATGCCAACCGACAAAGCCGGCTATTGAGGTCTTTATAATCCTTTGTCGTAATGAATCAGGATTATCACTGTCATTATAATAACCCCAGAAAAGATTAGTATTCTTTTCTAGCATATTTAGATACATATTATATACAACTCCGCCATCATATGCTATTGCATCGGCATCTACTGCTGATTGATCAAATCCTATTAGTCTATAATGCGGGTTATCTCCGCTTCTCATATCATTTTGATTTTTACCAATGCTTTCTATATCGCCTGTCATTTTTAGATTGTTTTTATTGATAGTGTTGCCGTATGTCCAGCAGAATGTCGCCGTTGATGAATAATCGGTAGCTTTGCCAGCCACAACACCCCTTACATTAATGGCAAGATTTGTGCCTATTCTGTTTGCATAGTAGTTGTTAGATAGGCCAAACCAAGTTTTATGGTGATAGTATCCTACATTTATCTGATACTGGTCACGCGTTGTAGATGTGCTACCAAACGCATAAACCTTAACATTAAAGTTATTGCTATAAGAATAACAATTGTTTACGCTAGCTGCGCCTGCAGTAAAGGTATTATAACCTAAGATACCGCCTACTGAAATGTTTTGACGCTCTCCAATAAAATTGGAATCATTTATAGTCAATTCTTCAGACTCCTCATCTGCCGCACCTGCCTGATAATTATTGTTATCTGTCCAAATATACACACCTACATTAAATTGCATATTACTGATAAAGCAACTTTGTACCCTTGCTCTTTGAGCCAAACTTGTTTTCATAATTTCGTCATTCATTACACCTTGATTTTCACTCCAGTTATACATCATGGTGTAATGTAGAGGCGTATACGCATTGGGGTGTAACAAAATAGAATCTTTAGTTGGTGTATACTCTACAGGTGAGCTAATTGCAAGGTCGTCTATATCAAGATTTTGCACACCTGCAATTCCGCCTACATATACATTCCACTTAAATGGACTATTAGCAATTGCGTTATAATATTTCACAAAAATATCTCTTCTTGCCACATAGCTATTATATATAGCTCCTTTAGTCGCTCCTGCTATACCGCCTACATACAAGTTGCCTTCAAGGTATGATGCCATACCTACATTGCCCTGGCGTGTAAAGTGGTTAAAGTGAAGTTCGTTTATGTTCTTTTCAGAACCTGCGTTTGCGTTTTGGTCATAAACATATAAATAGTTGTGGTTTGCGCCCGATATCGTTAGGTTGCTGTGGCCAAAAGCGCAGTCATCAATAAGTGCGCCTTGCTTATTATAACCTACTATACCGCCCTTTGCTCCTGACACTATGCCCGCTGAATTCTTCATAACATAAGGCGCGTCAATAACTAGTCTTCTTGCACCGCTGCCCATATCCAGCCTAAAGCCCACGATCTCTCCGCTTATTATTACAACATTGTTGTTAGGATTGGTTTCGTCATAGTAGAAAACGGGCTCTACATCATTAATACCTACTATTCCGCCTGCGATAGGACCATATAAAGCAAATGTTCCTGCAATTCCTCTTTCAAAATATGTGTACGCAAAAGGCGAATAGGTATTCGGATTATGCGTAACGGTACGGTTGCTTATAACTCCTGAGTTAAAGCCAGCAATGCCGCCTACTGCGCCAACTTCGGCAGAAAGAACATTGGTCACATTGGATTCAGCTACTTGATAAATGCTTTCAGCGTGACTAGAAATTTGAGTATCTTGCAGCGTTCCTTGTCTTAGCCTTGCCACTATGCCGCCAGTATAAATAGAGCTAGAGTTGCCAAGCTCCATGACAACATTGACACTGCCTGTGGCATTTACTTTGGTATTAGAAACAATAGCTCCTACTGCTTCCATATATCCAATTACACCGCCAGAATATTTTATCGTGCCAGTGGTGTTTATTAGCACCTTTGCTAAGCCTACTGTTGATTTTATCTCAAGATTAGTTATTCTAGAAGATATGTTGCCTTCATTATTTACTGCATTGTAATTATCTACCAAGCTACCAATTAATGTACCTGCGTTTTCTCCAATAACGCTGATGTTAGAACGCGCCATAGCCGATGTTCTATAAACATCTAGTGTAATATTAGTGATTATGCTGTTTTTAACACTTCCTGCTAAAATTCCAACGCCGCTTGTTGTAGTGCCCGCATTTATATATATACGATAAGCGCCGTATCTTCCTATCTCTAGGTTTTCATCAAACACAATGTCAGACAAGGTGGAATCTTCAATAACTGCTGACAATACTCCCACATAAGTACATCTGTCAGTAGACGCTCCGCCACCGCTTACTAAACTTGTAACATCAATATAAGCGTTACCAATCTTTAGATTTTCAATAATTCCGCCTTTTATAAGGCCAAATATACCATATCCAAATGTATAGTCATATCTTTCGTGCAAGGGCGCATTGCTAGTTGAACTTGTATCTACCAAGTTACCGTCTGCTTTGCCTAGTGCCGCAAGCCCGTAGATATACTTGCCATTACCGTCTAGCTTGCCATCAAAACCATTTGTGGACTCTCCGCTAGCGTAACACAGAGGTAACCATGCTTCAGTTATTGTGCCATTGGTAAGAGCAAATGGTCGTTGACTAGTTTTTGCATTAAGCCCTTGCAAGTTTATATTTTCAAACAACTTAAAGTGAGTGATTTCACCTGATGAATTAATACAGCTAAATTCGTTATAGTACCAGAATAAGTTAATATTTTTTAACTGTCTTGCAGTAAATATCCTATATGGCGCGCTTAATGTGCCAGCCCCTGTGTTTTCTGTGCTATAAGGGTCGCCCACATAATAGGGGTCGCCAAACAGCAGCGTTCCGCCTTCCACATAAGTAGATAGGTCAATTACGACATGCCTGCGGTATTGCGGCACGCTAGGACTAAACAGTGTTTGGTTATTATTGCCGGTATTTACATAATAAACAAGCTTGTTTAATGGTATTCCTAATCCATCTTTATAACCATACGGCACATACTTAAATACACCGTCATTATAGAAGTTGGTAAATCTATCAGAATTTAGACGGAAGCTTACATGGACAGTGCCATCTGGCGTACTTACAGGGTCTCCATAGCTGTTATGCAAATTACTATAATAATCCCAAACGGTAAGTGAATGGTTTGCTCCGTCTGTCAACTGATTGGAAAGGTTATAAGGAAGAGTAATTCCCGCTCTCCACATCAACTTATTAAACACCAGTTTTACTTGAGAAGCGTATTGTATATCTATTTGCAAGTGCTTAGACACAGCAATATAGTTATCCACTGGGTTGCTGGAGTTTACACCGCTAAAGATATAGTCAGAACTTAGCGCTGATGCATACGCCGATTCTTTATCTTCGTCGGTGCTGAATTTTATTTTGTGCTGTTTGTCATATGATGGGTCAAAACCATAAGGTGTTGAATATTGGTTGTTAGCCAAATAGTTAGCCACACGGTTTATATAGCTCATATCCATATCAAAGGTGTATACACAACCAATATCAATATAGAACTCTAGTTTGTGAGTTTGGCTTTCGTCGCTAATTATTTCAAAGCTATAATACAGCTCTGTCATGCCTGCGCGGTTTATGCCTGTTTTGGATACATCAAATGTGGCAAATGGCACAGCTTCAGTATTTATCCTTAAAGAGTTTCTATCTATCGCTGGCGCATCTTTGTAGGCGTAAGTTCCGTTATTTAACGCATCTTGATAGTTGTTTCCGCCTGCTATGTTATAAGAATAAATATTGTGCGCGTATTGATTGATATAAACCGCTCTATACTGAAGCGTATCGTCTTCTGGCGGTTCTTCGCCAAAATTGTATGTCATATATATAGTATAGTTTTCGCCTGCTCTGTTTACATCTCCGTCCATATCTATGATATAGCGATATCTTGTAGAGCCGTTGACTTCCCAATTTAAGAACCAGCCCACAAAACGATAATTTTCCTCGGCGGTATTATATACGGGATAACCGTTGTCATCTATTGTTCTATAACTCCTTATTTCTATCTTTGCGCCATAGTCAAATTCTGCAGAACGATTATCGTCAGCAATGTATTGGAAAGGCGAACCAAGATTATAGAAGTTGTTTGTTTGTGGGAATTCAATTGTAAGTCCATTTATTGACGGTCCTACTTGTGGAGTAAATTCCGTCTCTGAATTTCCACCCAATTTGTCTATATAGGTAAGCTTATTTAGCTCTATGGATACCACTTTGCGGAAAAATGGTCTAATAATTAATGGTCTAGCGTCTCCACTTGCATTAGATATAGCCCCTGGCATATTGCCTGAATAGATATAACCTAAGTTGAAAAGGTATTCTGTGTTAGTGCAATCAATAATAATTTCATTGCCTAGGCTGTCAAGCAAACCAGAGGGGTCTTTATAGCTATAACCTATATCTTTATAAATGCCGCTAGTCCAGTCATAGTACTGCCATGCTTGCAACCTAACAGTGTTAGGCAAACCTGTTAAGATAAGCTCTATATCACTAGTTTTCCAAGTATCTGCTATATATTCTTGGTTGGTGACATTTTGATACAGCACCTTAAAGAAAGTAGCGCTTGAATAGGCTTGTGACTCACTTCTGTCAAAACTTAACGGAACTTGCGCTAAGGTATTCCATGTGGCATCTGTACCTGCTGGCGTACCGCCTATCATGGCATTTATTGCGTTATAGCTTGCGTTTGTCGGACCTAAAATGGACTCTATTGTCAATGCCGCTCTGTTATTTACATTTTCTATTGTCTTTATAAGGGGCAATCCTTGCGTTGGAACATAATTATAGTATTGTGTCCTAATTGCGCCCGTTGTCCAGCTATTCCAATGCATAGTTTGAGTGTCGTAATAATATAGCTCATTTATAAGTGAAACATTAATGATACGCTGATAAAGTGCAACAATTTCAATATCGTCAAGCTCTACATTGTTATACTCCAGCGTCATACTTGAGCCGTTTATTTCAAACAAATTGGTGTATCTGTTGATATCGGGATAACGGGTAGACAAAAATCTATAAATGTTGACACCGTTAACATACCAACCCATAAATTGATACAAGGTAGTGTCTGCCATCGGAGCAATGAGCGTAAAACTGCTGTTGTAGCTAACTTCGGTATTGCTTTCCAATAGATTATTATTAATTTTGTTATCTTTTAATGTTATGTCGTCAAAGTCGCCTATATCAGAATATCTTGCCGTATAGCTTATGTTGTATGTCTTATAGAACACAAAGCTAAGTTCCATATTGCCTGTCATAGTAATAGTGTAAGTAGTATGACCTGCTGGATTTATGCTTTCTGAAATAATAAAGCCGTTTGTATCAAGAGAATCAAAGTTGCTGGCGTTATAGGTTAGCCACTCTGACGCACCTTGTGCGTAAATGATTCTGCCCGCCATTCTGCTTGCCTCTTGGTCAATCTGCCTCACCCTTAAGCCTGTAAAGATATAATTTTGATAAGGCTGTACCACAATGGTAACCGTTTGCGTTACAGTAGCTTCATTGTAAACGGGTATGGGGCTAGATTCGTTGCTGACAAGGTCGCCATTATCTAGCGCAAACAGTATAGCTCCCCCTGTCGCTGCCGTGCTTGCAGCATTTACTTCCTTTTGATAAGTTATGTATAGCTTGGTTTTTGCTATTAGATAGAAATCCCACTTTGCTCTTATCTCAAAACCGGTTTTTATTTCGGTATTTTCAACATATTTATCATTTTGAATATAATATATTCCAAAAATATCATTTGCGCTTGCGCCGTTATCAAAGAATTGCATTGTCATTACGCTGCCAACATTAACCTTATATATATAGGTGTCTACCACATTGTTAATGCCATTGTCATAGATATTGGGAACGACAGCTCCGCCTATCCTTGCCACAATTTCGGGATAATAGATATAATTCATATTCCCCACCGCTGCGCTTCCCGACATCGTGCCAGAAAAACGATAGGGATTGATAACATTAACAGTTACCGTTGTTTGCTGGCGGAAAACAGCGCGGAATGTTCTGTCGCCATAGTCATCAACTTGATACTCAAAAGTATATTTTACCGTTCCGTTAGGCTCTGTTACATAGCTATAATCTATCCCCCTAACACCATCTTTAACATCAACCCAGTTGCTTGATGTTAACCAGTCTTCAGGTCTGTTTGGCCCAATATACTCTTGTATGGAATAAAGTATATAATCAGTTTTTGCATATGCCACACCTGTAATAATTGTAAAATATTCGTGACGGTAAGCCGTGGTTATATCTTCGGTGCGCACACCATTTGTAAGGGCGCTAACAGTTAGCACGCCTGCTGTCGAATTATTATTTACTCTGCCTTCTGTGGTGTCTTGCCAAATGTCTATTGAATACGCATATGCAAATATGTCCACATTATATCTTTTTATTTCTGTGGTGTAGCAAATATACAGCACAAGATTATCTTCCAGTACATTTACATACTTCAAATTAACATGATTAATAAGAATAGTGTTTGTTTGCTCAATGTTAAATGCATATCCTATGTCAGTTAGCACACCGTTGGTATAAATGGACATATTCATACCTATCACTTGATAACCTTGGAAAATCTCTGGAGAGATATTAAAGTTATTATAATGGTTGGTGGTATTTGCGCTAACCACTTTAATAGTTTGATTATCGGTAAAGGTATTTCTATTGTCTATAATGACGCTCTCATATTCTACACCATTAATTATAGATTTAATTTCATATGTGATAAGCTTGATAGTAATCACTACCGTCAAATCTGACATGTCATTATAAACAATATGGTTATGCCCTTCAATGAGCGGGTCTTTAACCTTCATGACAATTTTATACCTATACGCAGCGCCTATTTTTGATGCGGTTATGTCCAAATATTCATCAGAATAACTGCTTGCCTTTAGCATAGATTCTGTCCAATTAATGCCATTTACAAAAATATTGCTAAGCATATAGCCTTCGGGTGCGTCAAAATCATATATAATAGTGCCGTGATGCTCAGCAATATAAATTTTACCCTTATTTGTAGTGGTAAGCGTTTGTGCCACTTGAGCTACATTATTTACTCTGACATTTTGCCCAGCTTCCGTTCTTACTGACATTGTAACTGCGGTATCGTTTGGCGCTTTGCTGTCGCTGGAGTCACGATTTATGGCAGTATCTACTGTATAAGTCTTTATTCTTACCGTCAAATCTATCATCAAATCGCTTTCAAGGCTCAAATCAGCAATGAGCTTTGTAGGTTCATGGAAAGTAAAGCTAAGTATATCGCCAGAAACTGTGGTAAAGGGCAAGTAATAAATGATATCATTGCCGCCATAGTCTTTTAGCGGTTTGTAGCTAAGCGTGCTTTGGTCCCAATAAACAGCTTTTAGCGTTAGCACCATCTCCATTATTTCATAGCCGTTTTTAGGCGCAATTGTACCAGCAAGTTCATCATAATGCCTTGCGTCTATTTGGTATGTTGAACTGCTGCTCCAATAGCCAGCTACTGGATTTTTAGTTGGATAAATGGGGTTATATTGATTGAGCGCAACTTCAATATAGTCTAAGAAGTTTGCATTGGTAAAGTTAAAGTTTACAGTATAGTTTTTACGAATAAATCTTGCAGTAACAACTATATCCGATTCTACTTTTCTAACAACTATAACATCGCGCAAACCATGAATTATAGAATAATCATTTTTGACATATTTTTCTAAATCAGTAGCTAATTGCTCTTCAGTTGGCGTCAATGTCACAAAAATAGGTTGCCCATCTCTTGTGACATAAATTTCTCCAAGTTCATAACCTGAGCCACTTGCCACTTTTATAGTAGCAGTATCTCCCCATGCTATAGTGCTATGCCCTTCATTAATTAGTGTATTGGCGCTTTCTCCTGTAATAGGCTCAATATAATCAATTACTGTAGTTATTTTATATGTGGTAATATGGAAGTTAGCAATAGCGTTTATATCGCTTGTTAAGCTTATACCGTCTGCTCCGCCATATGTTACAGTACCTTTTGTATCGTCCTCAAACTCCCTTATCTCTCTATCAATAAAATACATATTATCTAGATAATAACCAGTTGTAGCAAACTTTGGCGTCATGACAAGTTTTATTTTTGTGCCATAGTTAAATACCATGCTTATGGTGCTGACATTAGCTAGTAGCGGATAAGTAATAGGTGCGCTTGGGTTGGTAAAGTCCACTATACTAATAGTTGCATAATTAGAAATAGCGCTGTCGGGAATTCTGCCAGTTAAGTTTTTGTCGGCAACTCTAGCTGTAAAGTTTACTGTGTATGTAAGAATGGCAAAGTTTACAGAAATATCAGTATTTCTAGCTATGTTAAGTTTATATGTGTTATTGCTAAGCATATTGTTGACATCGTTGCCGTTAAGCATAAAATGAGTTCTTCTATATCCTAGCGTTGGAGTTGCGTTCACAATATAACGAATGCCATGCTCTACTTTAAGGTGGCGCACATCGCCGTTTATATCTACATAGTTATACTTACCTGTTTGACTATTATAAATCCAATCCAAATCGTTAAATTGGCTATCTTTAACACTGCTGTCTTGCGGATAGTAATAGTATAGCTTGCCGTCGTCGCCAAACAGCGTAATTATATTTGACGCGCTGTTGGGGTGCTCATAGCTAAGAGCTAGACTTCCAGTATGCTCAAGACTTTCTTGCTGTAAAGAAATATCATAGTTTAGTTTATCAAAGGTTAATTTAATAAGCTCAACATCTTGTCTTATCCCTTCATTAAAGTCCAGCATGGTATTAAAGTAAATCATACCGCCCCTGGATGAAATCAATCTGTTTTCACCAGCAGGTATAGTCAAATCTCTACCGTCGTACCTAATAGATATGCTTACTAAATAATATCCGTTAAGTGTAGCAGGGATAGCGTTTATGTAAAAATTACGCCCATACTCAATACCCGTGAACATAAAGTCGCTGGCCTTTAATATGTTGCTCTCTGTGGTAAGTGAACCAGGCTCTAATTCGTAAGATGCAAAGTTCTTAGATATGTTCTCTATTTCATATGTAAAGCTGTACCTATTTATCTCATAGACTACTTTTACTGTCAGACTAGAATTTACCCCTTGATATGTATAAGATGCCCTAGTGTTATTGTTAGCAATAGAGCTAGGCAAGTTCAAATCTTGAACCAAAACATTGTTAATATACAAACTCTTGATATGGTAGCCTTCAACAGCGCTCATATTAATAATTAGGTTTTCGCCATGTTTTAGCTTACCGCTTGTTACAGGACTGCCGCCCGAATAAAATTCCGTAACGCCATTAATGCTGTTTGAGTCTAATGTGACATTATAATAATTTAACTCATATTCCAAATAAATGGTAGTATCTTGAGTAATAACAAGCAAATAAGTACCGCTAATATATTCCTTAGTATTCTCATTACGCCTTTTTTCCACCCAGTTATTAGCGTCAAAACTAATTTCTTCGCCATTAACCATAAATTTAGCAATATAATGGTTTGCAACTTCTCTTATATTGATTCCTACGCTTGCGCCATAAGGCTGACGCTTTTCAAAGTCAAAATCATCACCGCCTACAACAATAGTTGTTATATCATATTGCTTAATTTGGGACACAACTCTTATATCTACTATCTCATCTTGTGCAAAAGCGCCTGCAGGAATGGCAAGTTTTACCCATTCTAAGTTGTCAAGATCTTGAGTAAGCGTATTGCCTTTATTGCCAGAAAGCGTAATCTTCTTAATTTCATAGCCAGCGTTGGCAATTACAATAATTTCATTCTCTTCAGCTATGCTTGCTATCTTATTTTTTACCGAATAAGTAATATTTTCTATATTTGTCGCTTCAGATTGTAAAAAGTAAGTGTTTTCTTCTGGGCTGACATCGTTTGTCTTTGGTGCGCAAGCAATCTCCACAATAACAGGTTGTGTTACATCATTAAAAGTCAACTTATAACTTGTCATATTGTAATGAGTAGTTACATGATTTACCACATCGCCATCTTTAGTTTTTGTAGTAATAACAATTGATGATATGCGATAATTGCCGTTATCTAACGAAATTTGATAACTTGCCGACTGCTTATAGTCTATGATTTTGTCTATCGATGAGTTGAGCAGACTGCCGTCAAGGTAAACATTGTAGGCAGTTGTGGTATTTTTAACGCTAATGGCTATTTGTATTCTTCTATAAACAATAACAATGTGTTTATCTTCTCTTATCCTATTATCATTTTCATCATCTAATATAAACCTTATAGGGCAAGCAGATGTTAGCTCAGGCAAGCGTGCCACAATCACAGGACCGCCATTTATGGTATATCCATAAATATAATAACCTGTTTTGGGTTTTGCCGTAACAGTAGAAACTCCGTTATATCCCACAACAGCATTGGTTATGGTTACCGTTCCGCTTGGGCTAGACTCTACGCTTACTTTATAACTAATAGGACTAAAAGCAACTTCTATTGCATAATTCATATCCACTATAAGAAGCAAGTCAATAGCAGTTATGCGCAAGTCTTTTGTTGCGGTAGTGGAATAAATATTTC
>JAAYOD010000034.1 GCA_012520515.1 Clostridiales bacterium | reverse complement strand
ATGTCGTCGTCAATGTCGTCGTCAATGTTGTCGTCAATATCATCTATGTCGTCTGCAATATCAAGGTCGACATCTATATCGTCAAAGACATCTTCATCAAGCACTTCGTCTTCATCGTCTGCCAAGCTTTCTAAGCTAAGCTCTTCATCTTCGTCAATGATATCTTCTTCCTCTTCATCTTGCTCCCAATCTTTATCGTCGTCATCTAGGTCAGCGGCTTTTTTCTTGGCAAGCTTCATAAAGCAATTTTCACAAATTTTTTCCCCTTCACTTAAAAAATGCACTCCGCATTTAGGGCAAATTATATCTTCGTCAACATCGTCAATTATTTCTTCATGGGAACCGCCGCGTAATTCTTCTTTACAAATTTCGCAATATTCGTTTGAATCAAGAATATAATTAATATCACAACGCGGGCATTTGATATACTTTGGCATACTTGAACCTCCCCAAGTCATTAGGTATACTTATTGTGGGTATATTATATTTACTAAATGTCAATTTGTAAACTGTTTTTTTGTATTTTTTTAACTAAATAATATTTTTACACCAACTAAGTTATTTTTACGCAATATTTATTAAAAAATAAGCTTTTTTGTATAAATTTTTAGCAAAATTTGGCAAAATAAAAGACAGGCAAAACTTTGACCTGTCTTTACTTTATTTTTTATTTACTATTAAAATGCCGCAATAAAATCTTCTTCTGTAATTACTCCTAAAAGCTTACCAGCAGCTGTATCTGTGTCGGAAGTAACTTCGTCAGGTATGATATAATAATAAATATTTTTGGAAATATCGGTGTTAAAGTAATATATCACGCCATTTATTTCTTCAAAAGACAGCCATGCAGTATCAAATTTTCCACTAAAAATCTTTTTAGCATTAAATTCGTCATAGACATAAGCCCCATTTTCTATGCTAAATAATTTTATCTCATACAGCACTTCAGACATTGTATACCATAGATACACTCCATCATCTCTTTCAACCACCTTTTTAACCACAATAGTTTCTGAAAAAGTAACTAAAGTTGGCGCTAATTCGCCATCGGTATCTTTTTTTACCGTTTTGAAAAAAGTGCCGTCTTGATTGAAAATAGTGATAGTCTTGTCACTATGGGCAAGCACATAATTACCCGTCTTTGCAAAATGTGAAAAATTCAAGTTAGTTGTAGTTGCCGTATTGTTGGTATACCTTACTTCTTTAGATTTTTCAAACACAGGATTTTCTTTATCAAAAGTGTATGAGCAGATGCCAACTTCAGGAGTATTTAACTCATTGTCTGTCTTTGTATAATACAAAGTATAGGTGCTTTGGTCACTCTCTGCGTTTATTAAGGAAAGTGTATAAGTGGTGGTGGCATCTTTATCCTTTCTTAGCATTGAAGCTTCCATCAGCACAACAGGCTCTCCCCCTGACCACTTATATGATTTCATAATATAATCTTCAGAGTTGTTGTCCACATACATACAATAAATTATGTATCCAGGCACCATTTTGTAGTTAGTTAAAATGGTATTTTCTTCCACCTTAACAGCTTCAAACTTCTTTTGCGTTAGGTCCACTGTATAAAGGTAGTTATCCCTTACATAAATAAGCCTATCGCCTTCCACCGCAAAAACCACGCTAAAGTCGTTAAAAGCTAGTATTTCTTCAGTTACGCTTCCATCAACTTTAGTGCGCATAAGTTTCATTTGGTTTGTTTTTTGCTTGCCTGAGCTATCTCTTTCACTATTAGGCGTACTGTAATAGATGTAGTCATTGACAATGTACAATCCGCCATATTCAGCGTCAGTGCCATAGACATTTTTAGGCACAATAGTGACAGGCTCTCCCGATGGTTTGTTATCTTTAAGCGCCACTCTCATAATAGCGCCCTTTACTACCTTTCCAAAGGTATTGTCCACTTCATATCCAGGATAACCGTTGATAAAATATAGGTATTCTCCATAAACTACTGCCAATCCGCCATTGCTGTATACTTTGTCGGAAAAGTTTGTAGCTATGGCCTTTTGCTTATAATTTTCTTGTGTGCAACCTGCAAAAAGCGCGCACAAAGTAGCTATCAGCAGTACACAGACCACCGTCAAAAGCAATTTCTTTTTCATTTTTTCTCCAAATGTAGTAAAAAGTTATATATTTACGCTATTATATAATAATCTAGACTTGTTTGCAATATTTTTATCAACAAAATGCCTAAATTTTTCTAAGCTCATTGACGCTCTCTAGCACATAATCGGGGTGAACATCGCTTTTATGAAGCATTTCTAGCGTAGTTTCTCCCGTCAAAACAAGAATACTTGTCATCTTGTTGTTTATGCCAAATTGGATATCGGTATAAAGTCTATCTCCCACAAAAGCGACATCTTCAGGATTTACGCTATAATGGTCAAAGACAAACTCTGCCATAGGTTGATACGGTTTTCCAACAATTACATCGGGCATTCTGCCGTTGGTCTTTTCAATAAGCGCCATGCAAGCGCCAGCGTCGGGCATATCGCCTTCTTCCGAGGGGCAAACAAAGTCAGGGTGAGTGGCTATATAAATGCGCCCCTTTCCAATGAGATTGGTAGCGTGAAACAGCTTTTCATATGTAAGCTCTGTATCAAATGCAAGCACTACACAGTCAGCGTCTTCACCAATTTCCTTAACTTCAATGCCATAATCTTTAAATTCTTGTTTTAAGCAGTCAGTACCCAAAACATAAACGGACTTATATGGCAAATGCCTGCTAAGATATTGTGCAGTCGCCATACCGCTTGTTATAATTTGCTCAATCTTAGCGTCATATCCCATACGGCGAATTTTTTGCAAATACTCTTTTTTGCCTTTTGAGCTATTATTGGTAACAAAACCTACTCTCTTTCCTTTTTCAGTAAGAATGCGCAATGTTTCCATAGCGCCTTCTAACGGCTCTTCACCCATATTAATGGTGCCGTCCATATCAAACAAAAACACATCAATTTTCTTTAGCTTATCCATAATTTAACATTCCTTCCAATATTCCTCTATTGTTTATTTCGGCCATAAGCGGCGTATCGCCGTTTACGGTATCGATTATTATTTGTAATATCTCTTTATGCTTTACTCTTGGCAAAACAGTAAGGTTCTTAACCTTTGTCGCTATGCTGGAAAGCTGCTCTTTATTAAGCAAAACACCATGCGCGTCGCCACGATAATTTGGCTTTAAGCTTGGCGCGTCCAAAATTATTTTTTCAGACGGTATTAGCATATCAAAAAAATTCCATTTTGTAAAGTTTATTACTATTAAATTGACAAAATAGTCTATTATAAACTGATACTCACAACTAAGTTTACCTACGCTAAGCGCTCTAGAAGAAAAAAACAAATTACAGCCTTTGCTTTGCAAATACTCAACGCCAAGCTTCATAAGACGAAAACTTTCTAAGTAGTATTTGTCTATGTCGCATCCATCTAGCAAAAACTTTTTTATGCTATCTATTATGCCAAAAAGACCTTTATCAGTATAGGGCAAATTACTTTCATAGTAGCTATTTAAGATGCATTCAGTAAGCACGCTAAATACATTCCGATATGCACTATATATATGTTTGGTATCCCTAAGTGACAGTTTTGAGTTATCAAAATACGCAAATTCCGCAAAGCCATAGGTTGCGCCTGTGTTACTACAAGATGAAGAAAAAACATGATAACTAATCTCTGACGCATAGTAACAAAACTCTCTATTTTGATGGTATTTTTTTACTTGGTTTATTACCTTTTCTCCGCCTGCCGCAATGATAAAACGCACACACTCTGCCAGTGGTTTTTTAATATCGTCTAAAGTTAAAAGCCTTGCTTTATAAAGGGCAATATCTAAGTTAGACAGTACATCAAAAGCTAATTCTTTATCGTCATAAACTATTGCCAAGTTGCCTGCTGGATAGCTTTTTTTCAAATACTGTAAAAAGTCCTTTACGCCATCGCCCAAAAAAAAGTTGGTTTTTGTTCTCATAACTCACCTCAAAAAAATATCGCTGAATAACAAAATTATATCCTTTTATTAGTCATTCTAATATGTTAAAGTTGTCAAAAAAAGTCGATAATTAGCCTCTTTTTTAAATCTAACCAAAAAACCTAAGTAATATATATAAATATAAAAACTATACTATGAATATGAAAGAAGTAAAGAAAGACTTTATAATAAAACTACTGCTTATAACAGCGGCGGCTTTTTTCGTGTTTAACTTTGGCGTAGTAGCGGGGGTATTTAACTCTGTTATCGATATAATGCAGCCTATATTTATAGGCATAGTGTTTGCTCTTATTCTAAATGCCCCGCTAGAATTATTTGAATCCACGCTGTTTAAGCGCGTAAAAAAAGAAAAAACAAGGTTTTATTTATCAGCTATATGCGCCATTGTGCTCATGCTAGGTTTTTTAGTGCTTTTCTTTGCGCTAATAGTGCCAGCAGGCATAAACAGCGTACAGAGCATGCTCTCTCAAGTAAATTCCGCCAATGGCTTTGAACAGCTAGCCGACGGCAATGCTTTTCTTAACTTTTTAGTGGTGCAAGGCAAAAAACTTTACCAAAAACTAATAGGCAGGCTAAGTGATTTTACGCCCAAGCTAGTTACCATTGCCCAAAGCGTAGTAAAGGTTATTGCAAACCTAGTTACAGGTATGTTTTTAGCTATTTTAATGATATTTAACCGCAACAGTTTAAAAGCCCAATTTGCCAAAGTCTTTGATTTTATGATAAAAAAACCAAAACTAATAAGTCTTATAAAAGTAAGCAACATTGCCCTCAAAAAGTTTTCAAGATATTTAGCAGGACAGCTTGCCGAAGCTTTTATTTTTGGCACAGCGTGCTACATCTTTATGTCAATACTAAGATTGCCTTATGCTGCGCTGATATCGCTAATTATGGGCTTTTCCAACCTTATCCCCATTGCCGGCGCGTATATAGGCGGCGCGCTCTCTACCATATTGATTTTGGCAATAAGTCCACTAAAAGCGCTTATTTTTGTGGTGTTTATCATAGCCTTGCAACAGCTAGAATCAGTTACGACCTACCCTATTGTAGTAGGCAAATATGTAGGCGTAAACGGCTTTTGGATATTGCTAAGCATAATAATTTGGGGGGGATTATTTGGTTTTTGGGGATTATTCTTAGGCGTGCCATTGACTGCTTTTTTGCAAGAAGTGCTAAATCAATATATCAAGGAAAAAAACCGCATAAAATTGCTTGCAAAAGACAACGCAGAACTCTTTACCGACCAATAAAAAAAGGGGCTTTTGACGCCCCTTTTTTTAATCTAATTTTTAGTGTCCTTAATTATGGTGTCTATATACGCTAGCTCAATCTCGCTTGGCGTATAAAAGTAAGCAAATTGATGTTTTGATAATTGATAAGCATCTACATCAATTTTATTATAAACAGCAAGCTTAACTTGTTGAGAAAAGTTAATTGTACTTGAGCTGTCTAAGCTAAAGACAGGTATTAAATAGCACACTTGGTCAGCGTTAAAAAACTGACTGTCTAACTCTTCATCAATATTTATTGTGACAACTCCATCTAAAAGCAGGCTATTATATTGATTATATTCTGCCACAAACGCTGTAAGGCTATTAAATACAGGTGTGCCTGTCAAGATTTTTTGCTCAAATTGTATATGGTGGAAATTTGCAACAGGCGGCGTAACTTCAGTATCAATAGGGTTTGCTATAAAATCAATAATACCGCCCAAAAATTCGCCAACAGAACTATTGTATATGTAGGACTGCTGTTCAACGTTTGCATTGCCTATATTAACAAACTTATCTTCTGCTATTACTCCTCTGCCCTTTAGCGTAGCAATAGTGCTATCTTTTATAGCGTCACTCATTGCATTTGGAATATCAGAAAGTATAGTAGTTGGCTCAATAAGCGCAAGCGCTCCAGACGACAATTTATCAGCCTCAAAGATTTCATTTAATTGCAAAGTTTGTATGCGCACATTTAGATTTTTAATCTTGGTATTTTGAAGCGCCTTTAGTATAGGCTGACTCTCTTCCGTAATGGTTATAAATTCTCCCATTGTGGTATTGTCCACAATGTCATTAAACTTAGAGCCGCCAAGCTGTTCTATTAGCAAGTCCTCTGCGCCAAATCCACAAGCAAGACTAATTAACTGATTATAAGAATAGCAGTATATCTTGTTATCTCTGTTGTTGTCTAAAAAGTGATACAAAAAGCCTTCTTTTTCCTCAAGAGGCATTAAGTCCACAGTTTCTTGGTCTACACCGCCATATTCAGCAATAATAACAGCATCAAAGGCATTAGGGTATGACTCAGTATAAAGTTCTTTAATATAATTTTTTACATAAATCTCTATATCTTCTTGCTCTATAAGCTCTTTTTCTTGTTGAGTGGCTACTCTCATTTTACGCAAAACGGCATTGGACTGACTAGTTATCTCAACAACTTCAGAAACTTTCAGTTCTTTCATTCTGTCGCTAATGCCTTGCATCTCAACTTCAATCTCAACAAAGCCATCTCCGTCAGGCACAGTTAAGGTCTTAGTCTTATATACAAATCTGCCATTTTCGTCCACTAAAATTTCATTGGTTTCAGGGTGGTATTCATATGTAGAATCTATGGTGTTATATTTAAGCGCCTTTAAAGTTGCCGACGAACTTTCATTTATTGTCATAAGTTCGCATAAACTAAGCGCGTTTATTTTTTGCACAGCGGCAGCAGAGCCTATTTCCTTTATTGGCGTTTGGCTAAGGGCTTTAAGCGCAGCGTGTGCGTCGCTCTCTATCTTTATGACATCGCCAAGCGGATAGCTGTCAAAATCCTTAAAAGCTTCCCCTAAAGGTTTTGCCAAAAACTCTTCGTCGGCAAAGATGGGCATATCGGGAAAAGTTATGCCAAATTTATCTCTTGTCAAACTCATAGTCAAGTTAGAAGAGATAGTTTCTCCAAGATTGTCAAATGTCGCCGCCTTAAAGGTGGCAGGCTCTATGCCCAGCACTTGACTAAGCGTGTTTGAAAGTATGGAAAACCCAATGACGCTTTCCATTTCGCCAATGGTGTTAGTATTAGAATTTTTGAGTATGCTAGCTATTGACTTGCCCCATTCTAAAATAGTGCCATTAGCTACTTTATCATCAAAATCAATAGGAAAATCTTTTGATTTTGCATACTCTTCAGCCTTTAGAAGCATACCTTTTTTGGTAAGTAATATGTACCCTGCGCCAGCTATTCCGCCCAAGGTTAAAATAACTCCTAAAATTATGCTTAAAATTATGGTTAGGATTTTGCCGCCGCAGCCGTTCATAAACTTCATATTATCCCCCTACTTTGCCGATAGCGCAGTAATTTTACCTAGAATACTGTCAATAATTGCTTTTACATTAAAGCGGGCAACAAGCAAATTGTAAAGATAGTTATTGTTGAACAGCCACTTTGTTATGGTGCTCTCCTCAATTAGCTTGTTTACCGGGATAATAAACGCGTATGTGCCTAAAAATTTAATTATTGAAAGACTACCAAAAATAAATACAGCGGCAATGGCTAGGCCCAGCGCCGCTCCTAAAAATTTATCCACAAAATGCCCAAAATAAGTTTTGGTTACAAACTTTTTAAGTATGTGCATAATGGCTTTAGTAATAATTTCAAAAATAATCAGCAATACAACAAAGGTGATGGCAAGCATAATATAGCCTACAATGGTAGCAACTAAAACAGTTGCAAAAACCACTTCTTCCTCTCCTTCTATAGAGCCTTTTATAAGTTTTTCTATTGTGCCTGAAAAAATAGAATAGGGCGTGCCTTTAAGCAATGTGTCAAAAGGCTTTACTTCGCCGTCTAAATCATATCCAAGTTCATCTCTTGTGCCGTCGCCTGCTATATCGTACAATCTTATAGTGACATTGGCATTAGGAATTTTTGAGCGTATGCCAGAGTCTATGCTCATTTGTATACGGTCATCTATTGTGGTATTGTTTACAACAAGTTGTGTGGCAGGAGAAACCAAAAGTACGGTAAGAACAATAGCCAAAAGACTGCTAACTAAGCCAAAAATGAGCTTATAAGCTCCTCTCCAAATCCCGAATAACAATAGCATTATTACTATTACGGCAACTATTAAATCCAAGATAATACCGGTCACTGATTCCTCCAAGATGAAAAACTGCTTTTCATTGGTAATAATTTAATACCTATATTATATACATACATACCTGTTAAGTCAACAATTTTCTTTTTCCAAAATAAGTATTACTTTTGCTTATTATGGCTATATTTACCCATATGTATAACAGCATTTGTATAAATAAACCAGTAATCGTTTGCGTAGGCACAACATCAGTGTGCGGCGACAGTCTTGGGCCTATGGTGGGAGATATTCTCATCAAAAAGTACAATATTGACGCCTTTGTCTATGGTAAATCCAGCTTGCCAGTAAATGGCGTTAACTATGAAAAGTATCTAAATCACATAAAAAAGCATCACACCAATAATATTATTATAGCAATTGACGCCTGTTTAGGTGCAAAAAAAGAAGTGGGAAGTATAAAATACACCTTTGACGGACTAAGGGCAGGCGCGGCGCTAAACAAAAGCCTAGCAAGAATAGGTCATGTCACTATTTTGGGCATAGTGGCAGAAAAGAGCAGCAACAATTTAGCCGCGCTTATGAATGCAAAAAAATCCTTAATTAAAGAAATGTCTGACCGCATTGCAAAAAAGGTAGTTTCTCTTACGGCGGCGCTTGCATCAGTTTAAATTATCTATCTAAAAATTTCTTTTTAAGAGTAAATTATGCATACACGTATAATATGTAATAAATATACATGTATGATAATTGTTGCAAAATATTTCATAATTGTGATATACTCATACTATGTATTTATAATAACCGAGAGGAAACATTGTGGAAAATAAACAAAACAAAAAATCTTTAGTTTTTATTATAGTTGGAATTATTTTTGTGATAATTTTAGCCATAATTCTTATGAATTATTTAGGGCCTAGCATTCCTACTTTGGCTGAAAGCGAATTCAAATCCTACCTAGAACAAGGCAGAGTTCTAGGAATTATCATGGTGGACAGCTATACAGCAAGGGTGCTTTTATCTAAGCTTCCCGAAGGCACGCCCGACGAAGTTTTACAAAAAGACCATGCCAAAGGGTATACGTTAGACGAATTTAAAGAAAATGACAAAAAAAGTGACTTTTATGTAGTTATTACATCGCGTAACAGCGTAAGCGAAATGATAGATAACTACTATGCTGAGCTTAACGCAAAATATGAAAAAGACATTATAGACGGCAAAGACGCAGTAAAACCTGTTAAGCCTTATCTAAACCTAAACGACCCTAACAGCGGTACATCTTGGAGTTTTATTATCTCTATCTTAAGCTTTGTGCTAATAGCAGGCCTTGCCATTGTTATGCTAATTAGCCTAAGAGGCGGCAAAGGCGGCGCAAACCCTGCTTTAAACTTTGGCAAAAACAAAGCGCGCATTGCTAGCAATGTAAAGGTGCGCTTTAGCGATGTGGCAGGCGCTGAAGAAGAAAAAGAAGAATTAAAAGAAGTGGTGGAATTTTTAAAACACCCAAAACGCTTTACAGCAATAGGCGCAAAAATCCCCCGCGGCGTACTGCTTGTAGGCCCTCCGGGAACGGGTAAAACACTTTTTGCAAAAGCGGTAGCAGGCGAAGCCAATGTTCCTTTTTTCAGCATATCGGGCAGTGACTTTGTAGAAATGTTTGTAGGCGTTGGCGCAAGCCGTGTAAGAGATTTGTTTGCGCAAGCTAAGAAAAATATGCCATGTATAGTCTTTATAGATGAGATTGACGCAGTGGGCAGACAAAGGGGCGCAGGACTTGGCGGCGGCAATGACGAAAGAGAACAAACGCTTAACCAGCTGCTTGTGCAAATGGACGGATTTGACACCAATGAAGGCATAATTATTATGGCTGCCACAAACCGTGTTGACATACTAGACCCAGCCCTTCTCCGCCCGGGCAGATTTGACAGACAAATATATGTAAATCCCCCTGATGTAAGGGGCAGAGAGGCCATATTTAAGGTGCATGCGCGCAATAAGCCTATATCCCCCGATGTAGACTTTAAAAACTTAGCTAGATTAACTAGCGGTTTTTCAGGCGCAGATATAGCAAATTTATTAAATGAAGCTGCCATACTTGCCGCAAGGCATAATAGACAAACTATTTTAATGGTAGACATCTTAGAGGGCATAAATAAAGTTATAGCAGGCCCGCAAAAGAAAAGTCGTGTCACCACAGAAATGGATAAGCGGATTACTGCATACCACGAAGCAGGTCACGCCATTGTTGGCTATCTTATGAAGCATTGCGACAGAGTGCAAGAAGTCAGCATTATTCCAAGAGGACCTGCCGCAGGCTACACTATATCGCTGCCAAAAAATGACAATAACCACATTACGCAAAATAAGCTAAATGACCAAATTGCTATGATGCTAGGCGGCAGAGCTAGTGAAGCTATTGTCATTCAAGATATCTCAACCGGCGCAAGCAACGACATAAAGCGCGCAACAGAAATTGCCAGAAAAATGGTGTGCGAATGGGGCATGAGCGACAGATTGCCCAATGTCTTCTTTGGCGGCGACCAAGAAGTATTTATAGGACGCGACTACCAAACACAAACTTCTTATAGCGACCAAGTAGCCAGCATTATTGATGAAGAAATAAGAAAAATAATAGACCATAACTACGCAAGAGCTTTGGAAGTACTAAAGGCAAACCGACAAATTTTAGACAATATGGTTAGACTGCTTTATATCCGCGAAACCATTTATGGCGACGAAGTGGATATGCTTATGAAGGGCAAATCCATTGACGAAATTAACCAATATATTGACAGCAAGCTAGCCAAGCAAGAAACTTACCAAAGCAAGCCAGAGCCAGTGGTCACTCCTGTATTTAACAGCGCAAATACTATTATTGTTGAAGAGCCTAAAAAAGAGCCGGAACAAAAAGACAATAATACCGATGCTAACGAAAAGCCCGATGAGCAAAAATCCAGCAATGAAACAGATAAAAAACACTAAAAAAACACTAAAAAAAAGACGGATAAAGTTTTATCCGTCTTTTTCGCTTAATAAACAAAATAATTTTGCCCAATCCAATCAATACTCTTTTTGCCCGCAGTTATACTGCTTACCATATCTTGAACTGCTTGTTTAACATTAGTAGGCACTGCAAAATCTATTTCTACTGTATCATGGTATACAGCGTTTGTAATGATATAATTGTTACTTAAAAGATAGTTATTAAATTGCGCAAACTCATTATAGTCTAGTATTAGCTTGCCCTGATAGCTTTTTACTTTTTTAATTACTTTTGCATTTTTCAAGCACTCTGTTACACTCTTTGTATATGCGCTAACCAAACCCCCTGCCCCAAGCTTTATTCCGCCAAAATACCTTGTCACTACGCAAGCTACATTATAAAGGCTGTTATTTTTAAGCACTTGCAATATAGGCTGTCCAGCTGTACCTTGAGGTTCGCCGTCGTCAGAAAACTTTTGGCTGTCAAAGGTAATTATGGCATAGCAGTTATGAGTGGCAGTTGTGTATTTTTTAGCAACATGTCGACAAAACTCTAGCCCTTCATCAAAGCTGTCTATGCCTTTTATGGTGCAAAGAAAAACTGAGCGCAAAATTTCATATGTTGTTTGACACTCACTATCAATTGTCAAATACTCATTCATTTATTATCTTTACTTTAATATGAACTTTTTTGCCTTTATGGATAACAAACCCGTTGTTTATTTGGCTTTCTCCTATCTCATAAGAATAGTCGCTAACTACCATATCGCCCACCTTAACGCCGCGGCCGTCAATAAGTCTTTTAGCTTCGCCTTTTGATTTAGCTAGCTTTAACTGAACAAGCAGGTCAACTATGTTTTTGCTAGCTAGTGCTATCTCCATTGTAGGCATAGTATCTTCATTGCCGCCAAATGCGCCTTTTGCCTGCTCTTTAGCTTTGGTTGCCTCTTCTTCACCATGCACAATCTTAGTCACTTCAAAAGCCAGCCTTTCCTTTGCAAAATTCATTCGCTCGTCCATATATTTTGTTAGTTCATTAATTTCATTCAAGTCCATAAATGTCAAAAATCTCATGCACTTGTTGACATCGGCATCATCTACATTGCGAAAATATTGATAAAATTCATAAGGAGTAGTTTTGTTTGGATCTAGCCATAGCGCGCCTTTTTGCGTTTTGCCCATCTTCTTGCCTTCTGAAGTAGTCAAAAGCTCAAATGTCATAGCGTAAGCTGTTTTGCCTTCCTTTCTCCTTATAAGGTCAGCTCCTGCCAAAATATTACTCCATTGGTCATCGCCGCCACACTGCAATAGCGTGCCATACTTTTGGTACAGCACTAAAAAGTCATAACTTTGCATTAGCATATAGTTAAACTCTAAAAAGCTAAGACCTTTTTCCAGTCTTTGCTTAAAGCATTCAGCAGAAAGCATACGATTTACAGAAAACATTGAGCCAATATCCCTTATAAAATCAACATAATTTAACTCAAGCAACCAGTCTGCATTATTAACCATAATAGCTGCATTTTCTCCTTCAAAGCTGAAAAAGCGTGACATTTGCTCCTTAAAGCGCTGACAATTATAAGCTATGGTTTCTTTTGTCATCATACTGCGCATATCCGTTCTGCCCGACGGGTCGCCAATCATAGCCGTTCCGCCGCCAATAAGCACAATAGGTTTATGCCCTGCCTTTTGCATATGGCTCATTGCCATAAGCGCCAAGAAATGCCCTATATGCAAGCTGTCTGCCGTAGGGTCAAACCCAATATAAAATGATATACTTTTTTCCCCTAAAAGCTTATAAAGCTCTTCAGGATAAACAGTTTGCTTAATATATCCCCTTTCATTTAGGGTATCCATTATATTTTTTTTCATAAACAATTACTCCTTACTCTCCATGGCCTTTGCAAAAATTTCACCAATAGTTTTTATGCCTTTTTCAATTTGCTCTTCTGTTGCGTTGCTAAAGTTTAGCCTAAGCGTGTTCAATCCGCTGCCGTCAGCATAAAAAGAATTGCCCGTAATATAAGCTACTTTATTTTCAATAGCTTTAGGCAGCAATTCAAGCGCGTCTATCTCTTTAGGCAATTCCACCCAAATAAACAAGCCCCCTTGCGGATTTGTATAATAAATACCTTTGGGAAAATATTTCTTAATGGCATTTATCATAGCTGTTTTTTTAGTCAAATAAACAGGGAGCAATTTTTTTATTTGCTTTTCGATATATCCCCGTCTTATAAATTCATCAACTATTGCTTGGCTTAAAGTTACGCTATGCACATCGGTAGCCTGCTTACCTAAATTAACTTTTTTAATAATTTCGCTGTTGGCTATCATTATGCCTATGCGCAAGCCCGGGCTTATTATCTTGGAAAATGAGCATACATAAATTACATGGCCTGTTTTATCCAGGCTCTTTATGCTTGGCACTCTCTCCCCCTCAAACCTAAGTTCGCCATAAGGGTCATCTTCTATAAGCACAACATTATACTTAACCAAAAGCTCATATATTTGCTTTCTTTTTTGCAACGAAAGCGTTTTGCCAGTTGGATTGCTAAAGGTAGGCACAAGATAAATTAGCTTTGGCTTATTAGCTATTATTTTAGCTTCCAAATCTGCTATGTTTATGCCGTCGTCGTCACTTTTTATGCCAACGGCCTCACCTTGATAAGTCTTTAATATGTGCAATGAAGCAAGGTATGTCGGGTCTTCAACAAGCACAGTATCGCCTGGATTTATAAAGGCCTTAAATGTTAAGTCAAGTCCTTGCTGACCACCGCTTAATATAAATATATTATCTAAGCCTGCGTCCTCAATGCCCACTCTTTTTACATATTCAAGCCCACTTTCAAGTAATGGCTGATACCCTTCGGTAGCGCCATATTGCAAAACTTTGCCCGCAATATCGCTTGACAAAATATCATTGCAAATCATATTTACTTTTTCAATTGGCAAACAGTCATTAGCTGGCATACCGCCTGCAAAAGAGATAATGTCTGGCGATTGTAAAAGCTTAAAAATTGCTCTGATTGCGTTTGCTTCAAGCCCTAAAAATCTGTCGCTAAAATTATATTCCATAAAACACCTTCTTAAAAATTCTGATAACCATTTTACTATAAATATCCAAAAATTACAAGTAAAACCCATCTTTGCTTGATTATTTACATTTACCTTGTACATATTACAAAAGTAGGCTATAAAACCTTAGCATAACATTTACATTATTAAAAACTTTG
Source organism: Clostridiales bacterium (assembly GCA_012520515.1). Classification (GTDB taxonomy): domain Bacteria; phylum Bacillota; class Clostridia; order Christensenellales; family DTU072; genus CAG-1782. The sequence goes on along the minus strand of JAAYOD010000034.1, from coordinate 1,466 downwards.
TGCTATACTTAAATATTATGAGTAAAAAATATTACAGTCCAATAAAAGAATATTCAAAAGTAAAAAAGCGTCACCCTTTTTACAAGCTTTTTCGCGCCATTATAAAACTTTTCTTTCCCAAAAATGAAGTTATTTGGCAAACGGATAAACCCTCAGACAATGAACCTATTTTTTATGTCTGCAACCACACAAGACTCTATGCGCCTGTGTTTTTTTTGCTTAGCAAAAAACCTGTTAGAGTGTGGTCAAACTACTATTTTCTTTTCTATAAAGAATGCTGGCAACACCTAAAAAACAAGGTTTTTCAAAACCACAAATATTTATTACCCCTAGGTTTTATATTAACACCGCTTATTGTACTATTGTTTCGCGCTTTTGAGCCTATCCCTGTCTACCACAAATCTTCCAAAGTAATCACTCACACCTTTGAAAAAAGCATAGAAACTTTGCAAAGCGGAATGGACCAAGCCATTTTCCCAGAGCGCACAGAAAACAGAGTAAATAAGTATATTTTCCAATTCAACCATGGTTTTCCGCTAATGGCGCAAATCTACTATGAAAAAACAGGCAAAAAGTTAAAATTTTATCCTGTCTATTGCGCCCAAAAACTGCGCAAAGTGGTCATTGGCAACCCCATAGAATATAACCCCAATATCCCTATGAAAATACAGCGTACTCAAATATGCGAGTATCTAGAAAAACAAATTGAAATTCTTGGCGACAGCTTGCCAGAGCATAAGCCTGTGTTATATAACTTCTAAACCCTTACTCTTTATAGCTGTTTGCAAAGAAACTATGAAAATCTTCGCTATTTACTATATCAATATAGCTACATCTAGCTTTTTCTTTGTTAAGCTTTGCCCTAAACCTGCTAGATAAGCATGCTCTTGCAATATTTTCCACTCTTTTAGATAAATTATCTATATGTGTCAAATTAAGCTCTTCCACAATAGGCGCAACTTTATTAAGATAACTGCCATAAAGGTATACAAGTGGCTCCTCAGGCTTATCTTTTATTAAAGTTAGCATAGCTGCCTTTATGCCTGTAAGCTCTAGCTCATCTTGATAGCTTATATCCCACATTGCCGCAACGGTGTTTTCTTCTTTTCCAATATAAGCAAAAGCGCATACATCTTCACAACTTATAAGCAAGCTGTTTTCTTTAAGTTCCACCGTTTCACAAAGCAAATCTCCGCCAAAATACTCATTTACAATAGGCAGTATATAAACTTGGTCGGTAGGCAAGCTAAGGTTGTCATTTTCAACTAGTAAATTATAATCCAAAATCTCTTGAGTTTGGGGCACGCCAAGCAGCGCCTTTACATAAAACTCACTTGCCGCAATAGCTAAGGTGTCAGCCTTTGCCACGCTATACTTTTCTATAAGCTCAACGCTTTCTGTTCCAATACAATTTCTAAGCAATTTGGAAAAAGACGACCTGTCATTATTATAGCTTTTATAAAGGT
>JAAYOD010000033.1 GCA_012520515.1 Clostridiales bacterium | reverse complement strand
TTAGTTATTTTTATTCTTCTGCTAGTGCGTCTTCGTGGGAGATTGCGTGTTTTGCAGCTTCTTGGGGCGTTAGGGTGTTTTGTTCTTGCTCAAGGAGTTGTACAACCTTTTTGTCTACTTTTTTCTTGGTTATTAGATATACAATAACAAGAACAAGCGGAATTACTACAATAAGAGCGAACAGAAAATAAGGCATGACAGTGTCAGATAGCAGTTTTTCAATGACAAGGTTTTTGTCAAGAATGGGAATAAATGAGACTACAAAAGCCACCACGCCAATGACAATGGATACTATAGGCGCTTTTATTTTCTTGGAAAAATTAGATATGACAAAAGCTGCCATTGAGTTATAGATTGCCAACTTTAATGTTATGCCAGGAAACCAAATCATTGTATTTAGTGACTGCACTTTTTCTATCATATCAAATAATAGCACTTGTCTAGCAAAAAGGAAGTATGGATTAAATGCGCGCGATGCAAGAGTGTATCCAAAGGTGAGCAAAACGGGCAAAAGAATTAGTAAAAAAGATATTGTCAGCAATATTAAAACTACAAAATAAGACTTTATAGCGCTTGTGTTTTGTTTTAGAAAGTAGCTAAATACAAACAGTATTGTCACTTCGGAAAATCTAACTGCAACAATGAAAGCGCCTTTAAGGATTTCTATAAAATATGAATCGGCTAAAATGGGCAATAAGTGGTCGACTTTGTAAAATTCTGAGCCGTTTATGGCAAAGATTAAAATTGTAAGCACCATAACAGGCGTTATGAATACACTTATTCTTGCCACTACGCCCGGACCTTTGCTTGCGGCATAGGTAGCAGGGATAAGCGCAGTTAGCGCAAGCGCCCACATGGGAGTCTTTTTCATAATGGACACATTAATAAACTGCATAGATATCATCATGCAAGTAAAAAAGCACATAAGGAAAAACATTATATACATAACCAGAAAAATTTTGCCAATTACTTTTCCTGAAATAGCCTCAAAAATTTGATTGATGTTAAGCCCGCGAAACTTTTTGACCAAAAACAATATAGGCAAATTAATTATGGCTGTCAGCATCATTCCTACAATAAACACCACCCACACATCGCTATTTTTTGGATAAGACCTTAAAATAGGTAAAAAGGTGTATGGAAACATTAACGCGCTTCCTAATACCAGCGTAATTAGTTCCAAAGGTTTAATAAAAGGTTTTACTTTTGTCATAATTAATCTTCCTTTGCAAAGGGTCTGTTAATTTCCCCTTCGCGTGATAAGTTAAGTTTGTATTCCACATTAACTATTGCATTTTTGTAATAGTTCTCCCAATCTTTAGAAATTTCTCTCCAAACTTTAGGATTGCTTGCATGAAACTTTTGACCAAATCCATATATATCGCATCCTAGCGCCAATCCTCTTTTTATTGATTCAACACTTCTTTTAGCTAAATGCTCACTTGCTTTAGCCTCTACTTCTTTTAGCCTAGCATCGCTGTTTTCGTCATTTATATCGTATATAAAAAAGTTGGATACAATTATTTTGCCTGTCACTTTTATATCAACATAAACTTGGTCATCTTTTTTGCTCACCTTAATATCGGCGCTTGGTTTAACAAGCACCATAGAAACTGTGTCGGAATCTAAAAACATATCAAACTTAACAATTTTTGCATTATTAAAAACTACGTTATAAATTTCGGTATCGGAAGCGTCCATAAAATCAACAAATCTTAAATCCTTAAAAACTGCCATACCTTCGCTTGTCAGTTCATACTTAGCTTCTTTCATATCGCCGCCAGGGTTAAGCGTGGGAGTGCCTTCTAGCGGATGAAAATATACTTGCCCCATAACTGGGTCTATGCCATCTTCGTAGTACTCTCTGACAAACTCAAAAGTTCTGTAAAAGACAGATGAAGAGCTATGCTCTTGCTTTTTTTGGTGCAAGGTATCTACAAAGTTGCCAGTAAGAGTGGCAAGACCAATTGCGCTTTTATATATTTTGTCTAAATCTTCATTTTTTACAACTACCAACAGTGAGGTTTCATCTGCAATAGAATCTCTAAAGATAAAATCCAAAAATTTAGTAAAACAATATTCGTCGCTGACTAATCTTTGGGAAAGAAAACGCACTTTATTATGAGCGGCAAACAGATTTTTTTCCAGCCTTGCTGTCATGTTGTCAACCGCAGCGGCAACAGACGCACCTTTGCCTTTTATAATAAGACTGGGATTTTTGTCTGTAGTTGTTCCCATGCCAGAACTTGATATAGAAGATGTGTTTATTATCTGAGCAGTAACAAGATAGTTGCCTTCTTCATCGCAATCATAAATTATGCTGTTTATGATGGCTAGGTTTTTTGGCTCTTCAGATGACCAACAGCCGCTTAAAGTAAAGGAAACACATATAACTAATAATATTAAAGCTACTTTCTTTTTCATTTGCCAATCCTTTTAAAATTCTCCCTTTGAATAGATGCAGGCCTAAATCGCAAATGTCTAGTTGGAAAACGCAACAGACTATCTTTTAGCTCATTTTTGTGGAAAAAGCTCATAATGGGTATATCAAATGAACGCATAGCAGATAGCTGTGTTATCATAATTACAAGCACTGCCGCTAGGCCAATAATGCCCATTAGCGATGCAAAAATTATGAATATTAGCTTGTAGATTGTAGTAAATTCATTTAGATTGGGCACGATAAAACCAGCTACTGCAGAAAGCGCCACTATTATTACTGATGGTGCGCTGACTATACCTGCATTTACTGCAGCTTCCCCGATTATAAGCGCTCCCACAATTGAAACTGCTGAGCCTAGCGCCTTTGGCAATCTAGTACCCGATTCTTTTAATAGTTCCATCATTAGCACTAAAAACAGTATTTCAATTGCTTCTGGAAAAGGCGTCTGCTCCATAGAGGAGATAATAGTTACTAAAAATGACGGCGGCAACATTTCGGGATTAAAGGTTGCCATTCCCACATAAAAACCAGGCAGTATCACACTTATTAAAAAGCCAATAAACCTAATTATCCGTAAAAATGTAGCTATGGGCGCTCTATGGTAATAGTCCTCAGACCTTTGCAAGTTTTCTATAAACAGTTCGGGAAGATAAAGAGCATGAGGGCTGCCGTCGCAAAATAAGCACACTCGCCCTTCCATAATCTTTGACGCTATGACATCAGGTTTTTGTGACATTCCTATAGTGCTAAGGGGTATAAGCGGCTTGTTGTCTATAAGCTGCTCTATTGTGCCAGTTTCTAACACAGAGTCTATATCTATTTGGTCAAGCCGTTCTCTAAGCAAAGCTAGCACTTCTTTATTGGCAATGCCATCTACATAGCCAATCACCACTTTAGTACGGCTTTGTCTGCCTAAAACCCTGCTTTCCAGCACAAGATTTTCATTGCGAATTTTTCTCCTTAATAAAGCGGTGTTTGTCAAAAGGTCTTCAGTAAAACCTTCTTTTGGCCCTCTTGTAGCATTTTCCGACCCCGGCGTTTCAACAGACCTTTTTTCCCATTTTCTAATATCCGATATGAAACGCTCACCGTTATAATAAATACCCAAACTGCCATTAAGAATTTCTATAATGAATTTTTGATGATCATCAACTTTGTCTATGGAAGTTAATATAGACTTTGGTATGTCACCTGCAAAGCTATCAGACTTTAATGGCGTTATGACATCTCTATTAAACAGGTCGCGATTTATCATGCCATCAACATAAGCAAGAACGACTTCTCCGCTATTTGTTGGCACTCTTTCTATCTTCATGTCAAAACTATTTTTAAAGTCTAGTTTTAGCTGGTTGAACATCAGCTCACTATCAGGTATTTTTTGCTGGTCCATAAAATCTCCTTGGTGCTAGTTTTTGCTAAAGATAAATACTTATTCATAAAAGAAGCTAAAAATTTTAATGATTTTAATGGCTAACTTAGATAGCTGCTAGCAAATGTAAAGCAAAAAGATAAAAAGTTAGTTTTTTGGTGTTTTTATTGTGCGGTTATTGATAATATAACGAGAAAAAAATTGCGGTAACAAGCTATTTCTTACAGTGACATAGACATTTTTTACTGTCCTTACAAGCAAAGAAAACTCTTTATCAACTCCGCCACCAGACAATTCTAGCGGGCCTATTTCATCAATGTATGCAAAATGCGACCGCTCTTTTATAGCACTCCAAATTATATGTTTAGCAAAATCCAATCCTTCTTTTGAAAAATAAAACTTATCGTATTTTTGGCAAGCGTTAAAATCAGTTGGCAACAAGCCTTCTATGCGGCAAAAAGGCATAAATTGCTTATTAGAAAGTCTTACTATATCTTGCCCTATAAATACGCCTTTTGTTTCCACTCTTGTTAAAGCATAGCCATCGCCTTGTCCATATGTATTATATGCGCCAATAAGCTGAGTGGTTTTGCCGCTTGCTATTTCGCCGTTTATTACATTAATCATAATAAAATGGTGGCGGCTACATCAAGCGCAACAAGAAAAGCAGTAATAAGAGGCATAAACGCAAAATTCTTAATAGCTATAGGCGCATTCTTTTTTGCGACGAAAGGCTTAGCTAAATAATACACATATATAAATAAGAAATTAAAAACGCTTTCTATTAGTAAAAAGTGTATTAGCTTTTGGCGCGAAGCTAAAGCTGATATGCTATACATAAATTCAGGGATAAAGAGTAGATAGATTATGTAAAGAAAACGCCAAGAAAGAGATATGATGGCAGCTTTTGTAGCTTTGTTTTGTGTAGGCAGCTTGTTAAAAAAATGATATGCTAAAAATACTGTCAAGCCTTCTAAAATAATACTAGCAGCAGGATTAATAACTTTATCTATTCTAATTCCTGTAAAAAGATTGGTAAGCTTTATTATAGACGCAAAGACAGCGATAAGTAGTACACTATATAGCTTGCCTGTTGACTTATATGCTCTCTCCATAAAAAATACAGCCAAAGGGAACCAGAACAAGTAACCTATGTTTATAGGTAAAAGGTGCAAAAGGTAACCTATGGTGGCTTCAAAAATTCCCCAAAGCGCGCCCCAAAAAAACACTTTATTTAGTATTTTTAAATTGCTCATACTGTAAGCTATGCTTTTTTTGTTTGCAATATGTCCTTTAGCTTACACTTTACAGCGTTGGTTATTTCTTGATAGCAAGTACAGCGGCAAATATTTGATTGCAGCCAGTGGGCAATGGTTTGGTCGTCTGCATTAGGATAGTGTATAGATAGCGAATGACATACAAGCAAAAACCCCGGCGTACAATATCCGCACTGAAAAGCGTTATGAGAAACAAAGGCTTGTTGAAAAGGGGAGTTCTTTAGTCCTTCAATGGTAAGAATTTGCTTGCCAACAGCTTCAAGTGCAAGAGTTAGGCAAGACTTTATTGGATAAGAATTAATAAGCACAGTGCAAGAGCCGCAATCGCCATTTTCACACCCCTTTTTTGCGCCAGTTAAGCCTAAGGAGCGTAAAACATCTAACAAAGTTTGAGCAGGTTTTATAATTACGCTTCTGTTTTCTCCATTTATATTAAGGTATACCTTTTGATAATCGTTATATTCTATCATGAAAATAGCTCCTTGTGGGCATTTTGTATTTGCTGTTTTAAAATATGCACTCTATAAGACGCGCTACTGATATGGTCGTCTAGCACTTGATTAATGTCTATATTTTTCAAACTTTCTTTATCTATAATGCAAGGGTGATTATAAAGCCCCGATACTGCGTACTTTATACAAGAATTCTCTTTAACTGCGCAAAGAGTAATTAGCGGATAATCAATTTTTTCTGATTTTACCACTTTATTATGAAACCATGGAAGACAAGTTTTTTGCTTATCTACTCTTATTTCTACAAGCAATTGGCCTTCATTTAGCAATGGAGTTTTAAGATATAAATCCTTTATCCCAACTGCTTTTGTGGAATTTTTTTCATATATTACAACTTTTGCGTCTAACAAAAGCAGAGGCAGCATAGCTTCTCTATAAATAATTCCGCCAAGCAAATTGCCAGCCAAAGTTATTTTATTTTGAATGGTATTATCAGCAATACGCTTTACCACAGCGCCAAGCAAAGGAAAAACATTGCTCTCAGCAATTTCTCTCAAGCAAACTGCACCGCCTATAACAATTTCTTTACCTGTGTCTTTTATTTGCCTAAGCTCATGTATGCTTTTTACATCTATTGCCGCGCCAAAAGTGATATTTCCTACTCTACCTCTTGATATAAGTTCTGTTCCACCACCAAAAAATACAGGTTTTGCGCTATTTTTTTGTAATTTTTCAAAAAGACTACCAGCTTGAGAAAGAGAGCGTGGAAGATAATAACAAAAATCAAATGGTAACATCTTGCTCTCCTTTTTGCTGCCAAATAGTTTGGCTTGTTAAAGGCAAGGTGTCAAGTTCAACCGTTGCCGCTCTACTAAGAGCGTTTGCAAAAGCGGCAGGTATGCCTATTATGCCATGCTCTGAAAAAGAGCGTGTGCCGTATGGCGCTTCAACATTTGGCGTGTTTGCAAAATCTACTATAAATTCTATGTCTATATCTTCTTTATGGCGCACTTTATAGGTTCGTAAAGAGGTATTTTCCACTCTGCCATTTTGGCAGTAAAAACTTTCATGCATGGCAAGTCCAAGTCCCATACTCATACCGCCTTTAATAACGCCTCTGTCCATAGCGGGACTTATTAATGCGCCAGCGTCTAGCACAGTTACCACTTTAAGCGGTCTAAAACTATGGTCTTTACTGTCATATTCTATTAATACAGCTTGTGCTCCGCAAGTCCACTCAGCGCCTGGCTTGCCTTTTCCGCTGTCTTTAGCAAGCACAGTAAGGTGATTCATACCGTACGCACCCCTCCCTAGTATTTGTCCGCCTATGTTAGTGCCGTCTTCAAACTTAAGTCCGTGTATAAGGTCTTTATAAGATATAAAAAAGTCTTTATTGTATTTTACAAAAACCTTTTCATCTTCTATATCCAAATCTTCAGGCGTACACCTTAATGCAATTGCCGCTAGCTCTCTTAGCTGTTTAAGAATGTCTTCACCTGCTTTAATAATTGCCTTACCTGCCATAAAAGTAGATAAGCTAGCTACTGTTTTCCAATGTTCAGGGCTAGTTTTTGTGTCAATTTCTGTATTTATAGTAATTTTATCGGGGTTTATCTTTAATATCTCAGCAAGCAATTTGACAAGACGAGTTTTTGCACCTTGACCAAATTCAACTACGCCAACATTTAAATTGACGCTTCCGTCTTTATTAAAGGTAACTAGTGCGCCAGAAACAGCATTAGTTGGCGAATTGGAAGTTTTCCAAAATGACGATATTCCCCACGCTTTTGTCTTAGAGCCAATAACTTCATTATTTAAAGACCAGTCTATTAAGCTTTTTAGCTTGTCATAGCAATTTGGCAAATTACTTATATTGTTGCAATTAAGTTTAACTTGAGTTGGCGTATAATCCCCATAAGAAATTAAATTTTTCATGCGAAACTCTAGTGCGTCTATGCCCATCATGTTTGCAAGCTTATCGATCGTTCTCTCTATACAAAAGGTATAAGACGCATGTCCAAACCCCCTATATGCCGTTGTGTAGGGGTGGTTTGTATAAATAGCTAGACTGTCGCAATAAACATGGTCAATTTTGTATGGTCCTGTACAATCTACTGCAATAGCTTGCGCTATCTTTGTGCTAATGTCTGCGTATGCGCCTATATCTAAATGATAAATTAGGTGAGCAGCTTTAAGTGTGCCGCCAGCGTCTGCGCCAAGCGTAACTTTAGCTTTAAGCCCTATACGGCCTGGCGAACAGAGAATGTCTTGCTCTCTAGTGTTTGTTACCTTTACCATTCTGCCGCCAGCAGATAATGAAGCTATATATGCAAGAATTTCAAGCTGTACTGCGGATTTTCCGCCAAAAGCTCCGCCCACTTGGGGCACAATGACATTGACTTTGGTAGCTTGCAACTTAAATTTTTGGCAAATTTGGGATTTAACTTCATAAGGAGATTGAGTAGCGCTTATTATTGTCACTTGACCATCGCCTTTAATTTCAGCAATTGCTGACCTTGTTTCCATAGCGATATGGTCAGATTGTGGTAAAAAATACTCGCCTTTTGCAATGAATTTGCAATTCTTAAGTTCATCTAGCGCATTGCCCTTTCTTATTTTTACTTCACTTGCAATATTGGTATTATCAATAGGATAGACATCAGTTATTGTTTTGTCATAATCTTGAACGGTATGGATAAGCTCTGCGCCATCAATTAAAGCGTCGTCAGTTGAGTTTATTATAGGTAGTTCTCTATACTCAACTTCTATAAGGCGGCAAGCTTTTTGAGCTGTTTGTTCATCATAAGCTACCACCATAGCAACAGGTTCACCAAGGTATCTAACTTTGCCAAAAGCAATTGGGGGACGGTCTTGTATGCACGGACCGAAACAAAGCATATTATCTTGACCTGTCACTACGCTAACTATGCCGTCAACCTTAAGCGCCTTGTCTTTATTTATGCTTACAATTTCAGCGTGCGCGACAGAGCTTAATAAAAGTTTTGCATAAAGCATACCGCAATAGTTTATATCATCAGTATATTTAGCAAGACCTTTTACTTTGTCTTGAGCGTCTATTCTGTCACTATCTTTTCCCACATAAAGCATAGTTATATTATTACTAGTTATAGTTTAAGCTATACTTTCTTGTCATAATAAGTTAAGTCAAGTTATTTGTTTTACAAACAAAAGGCAAAGTGTTAAACTGAAAGTATAGAAAAAAAGGAAGGAAAAAGCATGAAAAAAGAGTGGCAAGGATTTGTTTTAGGCAAGTGGACAGAACAAATTGATGTAAGAGATTTTATATTAAAAAATTACACGCCATATGTAGGCGACCAGAGCTTTTTGGCAACAGCTACGCCAAGGACAAAAGAGCTAAATGCTAAAGTTCAAGAACTTTTAAGACAGGAAAAGGCAAAAGGCGGCGTGCTAGATATTGATACAAAAAGCATATCATCGTTGCTTAGCTTTGCCCCAGGCTATATAGATAAAGATAAAGAGCTTATTTTTGGCTTGCAGACAGACAAGCCTTTAAAACGCGCCGTTAATCCATTTGGCGGCATTAGAATGAGTCAAAAATCTTGCCAAGAGTATGGCTATGAGCTAGACAACAGCCTTATGGACTCATTTAGATACCGCACAACGCACAATGACGGTGTATTTAGAGTATACACAGAGGAAATGAGAAAGGTGCGCCGAACAGGTATAATCACAGGACTTCCCGATGCTTATGGGCGGGGCAGAATAATAGGCGATTATAGGCGCGTAGCTCTATATGGCATGGATTATTTAATTGAACAAAAAAAGCAAGACAAAAAAAATTACGGCGCTAAAAGCATGACAGAAGAAAATATAAGACTTTTAGAAGACTTATATAAACAGCTTGAGTTTATGGAGCAGCTAAAGACGATGGCTTTAGAGTATGGCGACGATATTTCAAGGCCAGCTGAAACAACAAGAGAAGCAATACAATGGCTTTATTATGCATACCTAGGCGCTGTCAAAGAGCAAAACGGCGCAGCTAACTCCATTGGCAGAATATCAACATTTATTGATATCTATATACAAAGAGATATAGAAAAAGGAATATTAGATGAAAGTAAAGCTCAAGAGCTTATTGATGACCTTGTATTAAAAATACGGCTAGTTAGACACCTAAGAACATCTTCATACAATGACCTTTTTGCCGGCGACCCTGTGTGGGTGACTATGGCGGAAGCTGGCATGACTAAGAGTGGTAAACCAATGGTAACAAAGACAGCTTTTAGAGTGCTAAACACCCTTTACACGCTAGGACCTGCGGCAGAGCCAAACATAACTATTTTGTGGAGTGAAAATTTACCTGAAAACTACAAAAGGTACTGCGCTAAAGTTAGCATTGACACAGACTCTATACAGTATGAAAATGATGATATTATGCGACCTAATTACGGCGACGATTACGCAATAGCGTGCTGTGTTTCGGCTATGACAGTAGGCAAGCAAATGCAGTACTTTGGCGCAAGGTGCAACATTGCAAAAGTATTATTGATGGCTCTAAACGGCGGCAGAGATGAAATAAGCGGTGACCAAATTGGACCAGTTGGAGAAGTGTTTGACCAAACCAAGCTAGACTATGACAAAGTGATAAAAGCTTATGACAAGTATGCCTCTTGGATGGCAGAACTCTATGTAAATACGCTAAACATAATCCACTATATGCACGATAAGTATGCCTATGAAAGACTTATGATGAGCTTGCATGATACCAATGTGGAAAGAGTTATGGCATTTGGCATATGCGGCCTTAGCGTGCTAGCTGATAGTTTAAGCGCAATAAAGTACGCAAGCGTAACGCCAATAAAAGATGAAACAGGGCTTATTATAGATTATAAAGTGGAAGGAGATTTTCCAAAGTACGGCAACGATGATGATAGGGTAGATAACTTGGCTGTGTGGATAGCGGAGGACTTTTTCTCCAAGCTAAAAAAGACAAAAGCTTATAGAAATGCTGTGCATTCGTTGTCAGTGCTTACCATAACATCCAATGTTGTATATGGCAAAAAAACTGGCGCAACGCCAGACGGCAGAAAAAAAGGTCAGCCTTTTGCGCCAGGCGCAAATCCCATGCATGGCAGAGATAGCTGCGGCGCAATGGCAAGCCTAAACTCAGTTGCAAAGTTAAACTATAACTGCTGCCGTGACGGCATATCAAACACATTTTCAGTGACGCCTAATATACTAGGCGACAACCAAACAGAAAGAATAGAGCGGCTAGTTACCCTAATTGATGGATACTTTTCACAAAAAGCACACCATCTTAATGTCAATGTGCTAAATAGAGAAAAGCTCATAGACGCCATGGAACACCCCGAAAATTATCCCAATCTTACCATAAGGGTAAGCGGTTACGCGGTAGATTTTAACAAGCTAAATAAAGAACAACAATTAGAAGTCATTAACAGAACTTTTCACTCTAGGATGTAATATGATAGGGTATATCAGCTCTTATGAAAGTTTTGCCACAATGGAAGGTCCAGGGATAAGGTTTGCTGTGTTTATGGCAGGCTGTAATTTGCGATGCGCATATTGCCATAACCCTGACACTTGGACGGACGGTCACAAGATAGACAGTAATGAGTTATATAACCACATTATAAGATACAAGCCGTACTTTAAAAATGGCGGCGGCGTCACCTTTACTGGCGGAGAGCCTATATTGCAGGCAAAATATCTTACTGATGTATCAAGAAAGTTGATAGCAGACGGTATCAATATAGCCGTTGACACATCTTTAAGCGTGTTAAGCGATGAGCAAAAAGAGTTTTATACCCTTTGTAATTTAGTTATTGCCGACTTAAAATTCACCACAGGCAAAAATTATGAAAAATACTGTAAAAAAGATATTTTTAGCACAGCAAAAGACACACTTAATTTTTTACAAGAAAAAAATATTGCAGTATGGATAAGAACGGTAATAATACCTGGCGTTAACGACACCAAAGAAGATATAAAAAATTATTATGATGTTATTAAAGGATATAAAAACATAGAGAGATTTGAATTAAAGCCTTTTCATACAATGGGATTTGAAAAATATGAAAAATTAAACCTTGCTAACCCCTTTTACAATAAGGCAGACATGTCACAAGACAAGATGGAAATTTTACAAAATTACCTTAATGAGCTTGTGAAAAGCTAAAAATAATTAACAGCAAAATTTTTCCAAGCAAAAAGCCCTAATTTTAGGGCTTTTTAATATTTAGCAAAAAGCACAATAACCATAGTGTACTCATATACAAATATTATGGGAGAGATTGGAAAAGACTTGAAAAAAAAAGCTGTTTGCATAGAAATTGTGGATAAACGAGATTATTATATTGCTAAGGCCTTAAAAGAAGAAGGCTTTTTAGCCTTTGCAATGGGAGAAGAGGAAAAGTACAATGCTTATCAAAAAGTTTATGTGCTTTCTATACTTACCTCTGTCACAAAAGAAATTGTGTTACAGTTAGAAGATAACGCTATGCTGTTTTGCAGGGGCGTAGATGACAAGGTACAAAGTCTATTAGATGAAAAGAACATAAAAGTTTACAACCTTTTGCAACACCAGACTTTTATTGTCAAAAACGCCTATCTTACAGCAGAAGGCGCGCTCGGATATATTATTTTTAATACTCCAACATCTATAAGACAACAAAAAGTTTTGGTGCTTGGCTATGGCAGAGTAGGCAAATCTATGACAAAGGTGCTTAAAGACAACTATGCTTTTGTGGCGGTAGCGACAGACAATAAAAAAGAATACTCAGAAGCTACAATTTTGGCAGACAATGTATATACATTAAGTAATTATAATATAACAGTTAAAGAATTTTCAGTAATTATAAATACCATTCCCAAAAAAATATTACAAGGAGATACGCTTGAGCTTATTGATAAAGATTGTTTTGTATTAGATCTTGCATCAAATCCTGGCGGAGTGGACTTTGGCAAGGCAAAAAGCTTAGGCCTTAATGTCATGCATGCGCTAGGCGTGCCTGGCAAAGTTGCGCCAAAAACAGCAGGTTTATATATAAAGGATATCATTATCGAAGTTTTAGAAAAGGAAATATGAAAAATATAGGATTTTGCATTACAGGTTCATTTTGCACTTTTGAAAAATTAATACCGGAGATAAAAAAAATTGTGGAGCTTGGGTATAATGTTGTGCCTATTTTCTCTTATTCAGTACAGGATACAGATACTAGGTTTTATTTAGCTAAAGATTTTTATAACGACATAAAAGAAGTAACGGGCAATGAGCCTGTTTTGACAATTCCAGGAGCTGAACCTATTGGCCCTAAGAAAAGCATGGACCTAATTATAATTGCGCCATGCACAGGCAATACTTTAGCAAAGCTTGCAAATGCCATTACTGACACGCCTGTTTTAATGGCGGCAAAAGCGCATTTAAGAAATAATAGACCAGTTTTAGTTGCGCTTTCCACCAATGACGGACTTTCAGCAAATGCAAAGAATATAGGCGAATTAATGAATAGAAAAAACATTTTCTTTGTGCCCTTTTCACAAGATAACCATGTAGCCAAAATAAATTCTTTGGTAGCGCACTTTGACTTGATGATTGAGGCAATGGAAGGCGCTTTTGAAGGCAGGCAAATTCAACCGGTTATAAGGGGAAAATAAATGAGTTTTATAGCAGGAAGCATAGATTTTAATAAAGATATGACTTCAAGCGACATAATAAAAAAGATGTCTAAAGCAATAAACTATGGTAGTAAAACAGCGTATACAGATAGTTGCGCTGCTTTGCTGGCAACTGATATTGCCACAAAAAATTGCTACACCGCAATTTTTAGCGGACAAATTTATAACTTAGATGAAATTATTAAAAAGCTTAGCGCAAAAAACTATAACTTTGAAAATAAAAGCACTGCAGAAATTGTGTTATTAGCATATATTGAGTGGGGCAAGGACTGCCTTGCCTATTTTAATGGCATTTTTGCGCTTGCCATTTGGCAAGCGCACTCAAAAAACTTGTTTTTAGCTAGAGATAGAGTGGGCGCAATGCCGTTATACTATTATAGGCACAACAGCGGAATTGTATTTAGTTCAGACATAAAAATTTTATTAGAGAGCGGTGGTATAAAAAGAGAAATAGATAATTATGGACTAAAGCAACTACTATTGCTTGGCCCTAGCAAAAGCATAGACACAGGCATAATAAAAGGCGTCAAGTCGCTAAAGATGGCCAACTATCTTATATTTGAAAACAACTGCCTAAAAGAATATAGTTATTGGCAAATAAAAGCATTCAAGCACACAGACGATTTAGCAAAAACGGTGGAAAAAACTAGATACCTTATAGATAATGCAATTATATCTCAACTTAAAGACTGCTCTTGCTGTATGCTGTCTGGCGGACTTGACTCTAGCATTATATCTATGGTGGCGGCAAGGCACTACAAAGGAAGTAAAACGCTTTACACTTATTCTGTTGATTTTTTGGATAACGAAAAACACTTTGTAAAAAACAGCTATCAGCCCTCACGCGACAATATATATATTGATTTAATGCAAAAGTTTATAAACAGCCGCCATAAATATATATTTTTGGATAATTTAGAACTGGCAAAGAGCATAACAGAGGCCGCTTACGCGCGCAGGTTTCCTGGCATGGGCGACATAGATTCATCGCTGCTTTTATTTTTACAGCAAATAAAAAAAGAACATGACATTTGTCTTTCAGGAGAGTGCGCCGACGAACTTTTTGGCGGATATCCATGGTATCAAAGAGATGAACTATTGTATAAAGATACATTCCCTTGGTCTGACGCAACAGGATTAAGAGTAAAACTTTTTAAGGGCGCAAACTTAGAAAATGACGCTAATGAATTTGTTAATGCTGAGTATAAAAAGATTATAAATTACACTGACTATCTAGACGATGACGACAAAAAAGACCGACGCATAAGAGAGATGTTTATGCTTAACTTTTATCACTTTATGCAAACACTTTTAGAGCGCTCTATGTCTATGGGCAAAGGTTGCGGCATGGAAGTGAGAACACCATTTTGCGATTATCGCATAGTGGAATACGCCTTTAATATGCCTTGGAAATATAAAGCACTAGGGGGGAGAGAAAAAGGCATAGTAAGAGAAGCTTATAAAGATTTGTTGCCTAAAGACATTGTGTTTAGAAAGAAAAATCCATACCCAAAGACCTTTAGCCCTATTTTTTCAGAGTATGTGATCACAAAAGCTAAACAACTTATAGCTGATAAAAATAGCATACTTAACTTGCTTGTGGATAAAGAATTTTTTGAGGATTTAACTTATGGGCGCGTAAAGCTAGATAGACCTTGGTATGGCCAGCTTATGCAAGTGCCCCAAATTTTTGCCTACCTTATTCAGCTAGATGCATTTTTTAGAAATTTTAACCTACAATTAGTTTAATGCGGGAAATTTGCTAAAAGTGTAGCAATCGATTATACTTAAAACAAAAAGCTCAAGAAAAGGAGATAATTATGGTAGGCAAAACAGCAAAAGAGTCTTACACAGAGCAATGTCATATAGTTTTTTCCCAACACAAAAATGGAACGGGACGCCTTTTTGGCGGACAGCTTATAGCTTGGATGGATGTGGTGGCGGCAGTTGTTGCAAGACGGCATTCAGGGCGGGAAGTCACAACAGCTTCAATTGACAAAATAGACTTTGCTCAGCCTGCTTTTGAAAACGATATTGTCATAATAACAGGCAAACTTGTATATGTAGGCAATAGCTCTATGCATATAAAGGTGACTGCTTTTATAGAACAAGACAAAAAAAGAATTATGACAAATGATGCAAACTTTGTTATGGTAGCCATAGATGAAGATAATAACCCTGTTAAAGTTGCGCCCCTTATTGTTAATACAGATGAAGAAAGGCAAGAATATCAAAAATGCCATGCAAAAAGAAAGCAGTTTTTTACAGGTATAAAAATATTCAAACTAACACCAAAATAATACAAATATAATATATAAGGATAATAAGAACACTTATTTTTTTAAGTAATTAGCATAAATTATGGTTATTTTATAAAAAATCCTTGACAACCATAATTATAATATGTTAATTTTAGCATAAGAATAATTACTAAAGGAGCAAACATGCTTACATTATTAGCAGTATCTGTCATTATAATTAGCATTAGCATTATCGGCCTGCTCGTCGATAGTGTCTTTTCTGGTTTGCCGCATTTGGGATAATTATTTTAGGTATAAAACAAAAATAAAGTAACCTTCGGCAAACCGCTGAAGGTTTTTTGCTAATTTTTATACAGTACAAGGAGAAGGATTTATGAAAATATCAGGAGCAAAAATTGTAATTGAAACGCTTATAGAAAATGGAGTAGACACTGTATTTGGCTATCCTGGTGGAGCTGTGTTAAATATCTATGATGAGCTTTACAAAAACTGCGATAGAATAAAGCACTACACCACAAGCCATGAGCAAGGCGCAGCGCACGCAGCTGACGGCTATGCAAGAGTGAGCGGCAAAACAGGCGTTGTCATTGCAACTTCAGGCCCTGGCGCTACCAATTTAGTTACAGGAATAGCCACAGCGTACCTTGACTCCACGCCCTTAGTTGCCTTAACAGGCAATGTCGCTACTGGTCTTATAGGACGCGACAGCTTTCAAGAAGTGGATATCTGTGGCGTAACTATGCCCATTACCAAGCACAATTTTATGGTAAAAGATATAAATGTTTTGGCAGATACTATAAGGGAAGCGTTTAAGATTGCAAACTCTGGTCGCCCAGGCCCCGTTCTTATTGACATTCCTAAAGATATTCAAACTGCGCAAACGCATTTTACTCCAAATAAAAAAGAAGACTTTTGTAAAGTGTATAAAAATGGCGTTAAGGCATTTAATGACGCTATGCAGCTTATAAAAGAGAGCAAAAGACCTTTTATTTATGCTGGCGGCGGTGTTGTTATAAGTGACGCCTCAAGCGAACTTTCCACATTTGCAGACACCATTGATGCGCCTATTGGCACTTCAATGATGGGACTTAGCGCAGTTAGTTGCGACAATGAAAGGTTTTTAGGTATGACAGGCATGCATGGCAGATTTGCCGCAAGTAAAGCGCTAGCTAGCTGTGACTTAATAATAGCTGTTGGTACTAGGTTTTCCGATAGAGCGACAGGCAACAAAACCAAATTTATACATGGCAAAAAGGTTATTCATATAGACATAGACCCAGCGGAAATAGGCAAAAATATTCCTGCCTATGTATCTCTTGTAGGCGATGTTAAAAAGATACTTTCAAAGCTAAACGCCAATATGCAAAAAATAGAAAGAGAAGAGTGGTCAAAAGAAGTTCAAAGCATAAAAAACAGCAAAGATTATCATCTTGAAATGGATAAGTCAAGGCTAAATCCGCAGTCTGTTATAGAAACTGTTAATAAGTATGCAGATAAAGATACCATAATAGCTACTGATGTAGGACAGCATCAAATGTGGGTTGCGCAGTATTATAACTTTAAAAAAGCCAGAACTTTTGTAACTTCAGGCGGACTTGGCACTATGGGTTTTGGACTAGGAGCTAGTATAGGCGCATCAATTGGCGCGCAAAAAAAGGCAGTGCTCTTTACATCAGACGGCGGTTTTCATATGAACTTAAATGAAATGGCAACACTTGTTAGCTACAACTTGCCTGTACTGATAGTTGTTATGAATAACAACGCTCTAGGTATGGTTAGGCAGTGGCAAACATTGTTTTTTGAAAGCAGGTATTCATGCACATCTTTAAATAGAAAAACAGACTATGTAATGCTAGCTAAAGCATTTGGCATAAATGGTTGCAAAATTGATGATATGTCTAAGCTTAATAATGCAGTTAAAGATGCATTAAAATATAATAGACCGTATCTATTAGAAGTTACCATAGACCCAGATGAAAAGGTATTGCCAATGATACCGCCAAACGGCACTATAAACGACATAATCTTAAAGGCATAAAATAAGGAGAAAATATAATGAAGCAAGAAAGAATTGTGCTATCTATGCTAGTTAATAACGAAGCAGGCGTTTTAACAAGAGTATCGGGGCTTTTTGCAAGGCGGGGATTTAACATAGATACATTATCTGTCGGCGTTACGCTAGACCCCAAAGTTTCCAGAATTACCATAACGGCGCTTGGCGATGAGTATATAAAAGAGCAAATAAGATTACAACTTGAAAAACTTCACGATGTAATTATCATTGAAGAAATGGATTTGGAATCCACCGTTATGAGAGAGCTTTTACTTATTAAGGTCAAGGTAGAGCAAGGCAACCGCAGAGAAATACTAGACGCAACTTCAATTTTTAGAGCAAAAGTTGTGGACCTTACTCCGACACATCTTACCATGGAAGTTACAGGCGACAGTTCAAAGTGCAACGCATTTTTGGAATATATGATGCCTTTTGGAGTGGAAGAGCTGTGCCGAACAGGAATTACGGCAATATCAAGAGGCAGTAAGGTGCTAAAAAAATAAAGGAATTAAGCATTCAAATTAATATATAAAAGGAGAAAAGAAATGGCTAAAATTTATTATGAGAAGGATTGTGATATCAACAATTTAAAAGGCAAAACAGTTGCAATTATTGGATACGGCAGTCAAGGACACGCGCATGCGCTTAACTTGCACGATTCTGGCATTGATGTCATCGTGGGATTATATGAGGGCTCTAAGTCCAAGGAAAAGGCAAAGAGCAAAGGGCTAAAGGTTATGAACACCGACCAAGCTGTTAAGGCAAGCGATGTGGTTATGATTCTTATCAACGACGAAAAGCAAGCAGAGCTTTACAAAAAAGACATTGAGCCAAACCTAAGAGAAGGAATGACTCTTGCTTTTGCGCACGGTTTTAATATCCACTATGGACAAATTGTTCCGCCAAAATTTGTAGATGTCATTATGGTTGCGCCAAAAGGACCTGGACACACAGTAAGGAGTCAATACCTAGAGGGAAAAGGCGTGCCAGATTTGGTAGCTGTTTATCAAGACTATACAGGAAAAGCGCTAGACACAGCGCTAGCATACGCTAAAGCAATAGGCGGAGCAAGAGCAGGTATTTTGCAAACAACATTTAAAGAAGAGACAGAAACTGACTTATTTGGCGAACAAGCTGTTCTTTGCGGTGGCGTAGCTGAGCTTATGAAAGCAGGTTTTGAAACGCTTGTTGAAGCTGGCTATCAACCTGAAAGCGCTTATTTTGAGTGCTTGCACGAAATGAAGCTAATAATAGACCTTGTGGTAAGCGGCGGACTTTCTTTTATGCGCTATTCCATAAGCGATACAGCCGAGTATGGCGGATATAAAGTTGGCAAGAGAATAATAACAGAAGAAACCAAAAAAGAGATGAAAAAGGTGCTTTCAGAAATTCAAGACGGCAGCTTTGCAAGAGATTGGATACTAGAAAACCAAGCTGGCAGACCGCACTTTAGCGCAGTAAGAAGACAAGAAAAAGAGCATCTTATTGAAAAAGCTGGAGCTGACCTTCGCTCCAAGATGACTTGGGAAAAAGAAGATTTTAGCGAATAATAATTCTATAAATTATGTCAGGTACGGCTAATAAAAAAGCCGTATCTGGCAAAAAAGCAAAGCAAAAAGGGATTAATTAGTATGATATCAGATAATTTGAAAAAGGGAATAGAAAGAGCGCCTGCGCGTTCACTATTAAAAGCAAATGGCCTTACGCAAAAACAAATTGACAAGCCTATAATTGGCATAGTTAATTCTTTTAATGAAATAGTGCCAGGGCACACTCAGCTAAACATTATAGCTAGAGCGGTAAAAGACGGTGTGCTATCAAGTGGTGGAACGCCTTTAGAGTTTAACACAATAGGCGTTTGCGATGGACTAGCTATGGGTCATGAAGGTATGAAATACTCTCTTTGCACCCGTGAAATAATTGCCGACTCAATAGAGTGTATGGTAAAAGCGCATTGTTTTGACGGATTGGTATTTATACCAAATTGCGACAAAATAGTGCCAGGTATGTTGCTTGCTGCTGTAAGGTTAAATCTGCCATCTATTTTTGTGTGCGGCGGAGCAATGCTGTCTATTGCCGACCAAAATAAAAATTATCTTGATTACAACAGCGTTTATGAAGCAGTTGGAGCGTGCAAAGCGTCTTTAATATCGGCAGACGAGCTTAATCGTATAGAAGAAAGCGCTTGCCCTACTTGCGGCTCTTGCTCTGGCATGTTTACAGCAAACTCTATGAACTGTCTTACTGAAGCTATTGGTATAAGCCTGCCCAAAAACGGCACAACGCCAGCTGTATACGCAGAAAGATTAAGGATGGCAAAGCAAACGGGCGAAACCATAATGGAATTGGTCAAAAATGGCATAAAAGCTAAAGACATAATAACTGGGCGCTCAATAAGAAATGCGCTAAGCGTTGATATGGCTTTAGGGTGTTCTACCAATACTGTTTTGCACCTTGCAGCTATCTGCAAGGAAGCTGATATTGATTTTAACCTAGAGCTTATAAACGAAGTTAGCAAAATTACTCCCAACCTTTGCAAACTTGCGCCGTCTGGGCATCACCATGTTCAAGACTTGCACAGAGCAGGCGGCGTGCAAGCTGTAATGGCAGAATTGCAAAAAAAAGGACTTATAAACACTAAAGTTTTGACAGTTAGCGGAATGCTAGAAGAAAACCTTGCCAATGTAAAGACTTTAGATAGCGATGTTATAAGAAGTTTAGATAATGCTTACTCACAAAATGGCGGACTTGCTGTACTCTTTGGCAACCTAGCTCCAAACGGCGCAGTGGTAAAGAGAAGCGCAGTAAGGCAAGAAATGCATAACTTTACTGGCATAGCTAGAGTTTTTAACTCAGAAGAGAGCGCCATAGAAGCGATATATCAAGGCAAAATTAAAAAAGGCCAAGTTGTAGTAATTAGGTATGAAGGTCCTAAGGGCGGGCCTGGCATGAGAGAGATGCTGTCGCCAACTTCAGCAATAGTTGGCATGGGGCTTGATGCCGATGTTGCGCTAATTACAGACGGCAGATTTTCAGGCGCTACAAGGGGGGCTGCCATAGGGCATATCTCACCTGAAGCTAGAGAAGGCGGACCTATTGCCTATGTGAAAGAGGGTGATACCATTACTATAGATATAAATAACTTTGCAATTAATCTAAATGTAAGTGATAAAGAGATGGAAAACCGCAAAAGAACAATGAAACTTATTGAAGAGCCTAAGCTTTCAGGATATCTAAAGAGATATGCAAAACTAGTATCTTCAGCCGATAAAGGCGCATCATTTTAGCGACTAGACATTAAGTTAAGGAGATTTGTATGAGACATATAAAGATATTTGATACCACCTTAAGAGATGGAGAACAAGCTCCAAGCTGCAGCATGCACTTAAAAGAAAAGATAGAGATTGCTCTTGCGCTTGAAAAACTTAAAGTCGATGTAATGGAAGCAGGGTTTGCGGCAAGTTCACAAGGCGATTTTGAGTCAGTTAAGGCAATTGCTGAAAAAATAAAAGACAGTTCAGTAGCTTCCCTTGCCCGTTCTGTAAAAAATGATATTGACTTAGCGTATCAAGCTGTAAAGGGCGGCGTAGACCCAAGGATACATATATTTTTGGCAACATCGCCTATCCACATGCAGTATAAGCTAAAGATGACGCCTGACCAAGTGCTAGACACCGTAGCTAATATGACACGCTATACCAAAAAATATCTAAGCAATATAGAGTTTTCCGCAGAAGATGCTACAAGAAGCGATTGGGACTTTTTGGTAAAAGTGGTGACTACCGCCATTGAAAACGGAGCTACCACAATAAACATACCAGACACCGTTGGCTACACAACGCCAAGAGAAATGTATGACATAATTACATACCTTAAAAACAATGTAAAAAATATAGATAAAGCTACATTATCTGTACACTGTCATAATGACTTAGGGCTTGCCGTTGCCAACTCTTTAGCAGCAGTAGAAGCTGGAGCTAACCAAGTAGAATGCACAGTAAACGGATTAGGCGAAAGGGCAGGAAATGCTGCGCTAGAAGAAGTTGTTATGGCAATAGCTACAAGAAAAAAGCTATATGGCGGTCAAACTAGAATAGAAACAAAAGAAATTTATAGAACAAGCAACCTTGTCTATAAAACGCTAGGATTGCGCGCGCCTATAAATAAAGCCATAGTGGGGGAAAACGCATTTGCTCATGAAGCTGGCATTCATCAGCACGGAGTGCTTCAAAACCGTGAAACATATGAAATTATGAGTCCAGAGTCAATTGGACTTCCATCAAACAATATGGTGTTTGGCAAACATAGCGGCAAGCATGCAATTCATGCAAGGCTAAAAGAGCTAGGCCATGAAATTACCAAAGAGGAAATGACAGAATTTTTTGTCAAATTCAAAAACCTTGCTGATAAAAAACGCCGCATAAGCGACGCAGACTTGCTTGCGCTATTAGACCATCAAGAAGATATTAGCGCAGAAAAAGAGTATAAGCTAGATAGATTTACCATAAACAGCGGAAATAATATAACTTCAACAGCTGTTATTAGACTTAACCGTGACGGTCAGCTAATAGAAAAAGTAGCAATGGGATTTGGTCCTGTCAACGCTGCCTTTAATGCAATTAACAAAATCATTAAAAAGCCTGAATACACTTTGGAAGACTATTCAGTGCAAAGTGTAACAGACGGCAATGATTCACTTGGCGAAGCAACGGTAAAAATTAGGTGCGGTGACGATATTTATACAGGCACTGGACTATCTACCGACATTATTGAAGCCAGCATAAAAGCTTACCTAAACGGTATCAACAAGTTATTATAAGGATTAGACTAAAAATGAAAAGAATAGAAATATTTGACAGCACTCTAAGAGATGGAGCGCAGAGCGAAGGCATATCTTTTTCTGTACAAGACAAGCTAAATATAGTAAAAGCGTTGGACAATTTTGGCGTGCATTATATTGAAGCAGGCAACCCGGGCTCAAACCCCAAAGACATAGAATTTTTTGAAAAGGTAAAGTCAATTGAGCTTAAAACCGCGGTGCTTTGCGCATTTGGCAGCACAAGGCGAAAAAATGTTAGCGTTGAAGATGATGAAAATATAAAGTCGCTTATACAAGCCGACACCAAAGTAGTGGCTATTTTTGGCAAGTCATGGCAATTGCACATTAAAGAAATATTAAAAATAAGCCGTGAAGAAAATTTATCGCTTATTTATGACACCATAAGCTACCTAAAAGCAAAAGGTAAAGAAGTTATATTTGACGCAGAGCACTTTTTTGATGGCTACAAAGACAATAAAGAGTTTGCCCTTGAAGTTTTGAAGTGCGCAAAAGACGCTGGCGCTGATGTATTATGCTTATGCGACACAAATGGCGGTATGTTGCCAAGCCAAACTTATGAAATAACAAAAGCTGTAAAAGAGCAGTTTAAAGACACTAGAATAGCTATACATTGCCACAATGATACAGGTTGCGCCGTTGCAAACTCAATAATGGCAGTAGAGGGCGGCGCAAGCCAAGTGCAAGGTACATTTATAGGAGTTGGCGAAAGGTGCGGCAATGCTGATTTAAGTGTGCTTATACCAAACTTTCAGCTAAAAATGAACTATGAGTGTATTGCTAGCAACCTAACAGTTCTTACTGACACAGTAAGAGAAATTTATGAAATAAGCAACCTAATTGCGCCTAACAACAAGCCTTATTCAGGCGCAAGCGCATTTGCTCATAAGGGAGGAATGCACATAGACGGCGTAGATAAATGCTGCCATTCTTTTGAGCATATTGAACCTGAACTTGTAGGCAACAAAAGACGCTATCTAATGAGCGAAATGAGCGGACGGGCTACCGTTATTGCCAAGCTTGCCAACATTGCGCCTGAAGTTAGCAAAGACTCCAAGGAAGCAAAGCTTATACTTGCAAAGATAAAAGAGATGGAGCATCAAGGGTATCAGTTCGAATCAGCGGACGCAAGCTTTGAACTGCTTGTTTTAAATGCCCTTGGCAAGTTTAAGCCCCACTTTAAGCTTCAAATGTACAAAACAAGCGGCGAACACCCGGCGCCCGATGGCGAAATGAGCGCATTTGCTCTTACAAAAATTGAAGTTGACGGCAAGACAGAAACTTCAGCAAGCATGGGAAATGGCCCTGTTCATGCTCTTGATAAAGCACTTAGAAAAGCGCTTGCTATATTCTATCCTCAGCTAAAAAGTGTACACCTTACCGACTATAAGGTGCGTGTGCTGTCAGGCGAGCAAGCGACAGGCTCAAAAGTTAGAGTACTTATAGAAAACACCGACGGTAAACATGTGTGGACGACGGTGGGCGTTTCCACAGACATTATTGAAGCAAGCTGGTTTGCGCTAGCTGACGCTATTGAATATTATTTATATCGCAAGGAGAAATAACCATTATGAAAATGACAATGACACAAAAAATACTAGCTGCTCATGCAGGGAAAGCCTTTGTTAAAGCCGATGAGTTAATTATGGCTAAGCTAGACCTTGTATTAGGCAATGATGTAACTTCACCCGTTGCCATAAATGAATATAATAAAGCATGCATAAACACCATTTTTGACCGCAGTAAAATTGCACTTGTAATGGACCACTTTACTCCAAACAAGGATATAAAAGCTGCTGAGCAAACAAAGCAAGTTAGAGATTGGGCTAGAGAAAAAGAAATCGTTAACTTCTTTGATGTTGGCGATATGGGTGTAGAACATGCGCTTTTGCCTGAAAAAGGACTAGTAGTTAGTGGCGATTTAGTTATAGGCGCAGACAGCCATACCTGCACATACGGAGCGCTAGGCGCATTTTCAACAGGCGTAGGCTCTACCGATATGGCGGCAGGAATGGCATATGGAAAAGCATGGTTTAAAGTGCCAAGGGCTATAAAGTTTAACCTATTTGGCAAGTTAAACAAATGGGTGAGCGGCAAAGATGTTATTTTGCATATTATCGGCATGATAGGGGTAGACGGAGCGCTTTATAAGTCTATGGAATTTTGCGGCGAAGGTGTCAAGCGTCTTACTATGGATGACCGCTTTACTATATGCAATATGGCAATAGAAGCAGGAGCAAAAAATGGTATTTTCCCTGTTGACGAAAAGACGCTTGCATATGTAAGAGCGCACAGTAAAAGAGAGCCAAAAATCTTTACAGCAGATGATGACGCTGAATATGAACAAGTTTATGATATAGATTTAAGTAAAATAAAGCCAACAGTAGCTTTCCCTCACTTGCCCTCAAACACCAAAACTTTTGACCAGATTGGCGATATTAGCATAGACCAAGTAGTAATTGGCTCTTGCACAAACGGCAGGTATTCTGACTTTGAAATTGCTGCAAGCATACTAAAAGGCAAAAAAGTTAATAAAGATGTAAGAGTTATAGTTATTCCATCTACACAAAAAATTTACTTAGATATGATGGAATCAGGCCTTACCAAAATTTTTATAGAATCAGGTTGTATTGTTTCCACGCCTACTTGCGGACCTTGCCTTGGCGGACATATGGGTATATTGGCTAAAGGCGAAAGGTGCGTTGCCACCACTAATAGAAATTTTGTAGGCAGAATGGGACATCCTGAAAGCGAAGTTTACCTAGCAAGTCCAGCGGTTGCCTCAACTTCAGCAATTTTTGGAAAAATCACCAGCCCTGACGCAATATAAGGAGATAAAGTATGAAAATAACAGGAAAAGTAATAAAATACGGAGATAATGTAGATACCGATGTAATAATACCAGCAAGGTATTTAAACAGTTCAGACCCTAAAGACCTTGCCAATCACTGCATGGAAGATATCGACAAAACTTTTGTGTCCAGAGTGCAAAAGGGAGATATCATGGTAGGCGGCAAAAACTTCGGATGCGGTTCATCTAGAGAGCATGCGCCAATTGCCATAAAAGCAAGTGGCATAGCCTGCGTCATTGCAAAGAGCTTTGCCAGAATTTTTTACCGCAACGCAATTAACACAGGTCTTGCTATTGTGGAATATGACGGTGACATAGATGAAGGCGACACAGTAGAAGTTGACTTTACCAATGGAAAAATTGTCAACCTTATCCAAAACAAAACAGGCAATTTTCCACCTTTCCCAGCGTTTTTGCAAAACATTATAGAGAAAGGCGGGTTGCTATCTTCATTAAAGGAGTAAATTATGGATTTTAGAATTGCGCTTATTGAGGGCGACGGCATTGGACCAGAGATAATGGCAGCAGCTGTTGCCGTTATGGAAAAAATAGCAAAAAAGTATGACCACACCTTTACTTTTGATATGGTGGAAGCGGGCGGAGTATCAATAGATAAATATGGAGTGCCCCTAACTGATGAAGCGCTTAAAATTTGCAAAGAAAGCAATAGCGTGGTATTAGCTAGCGTAGGCGGTCCAAAATGGGATACGCAGCCTGGTCACTTGCGCCCAGAAAGAGGACTGCTAGCAATTAGAAAAGAGCTAGGGCTCTTTGCTAACATTAGACCTGCAAAGTTAAGGCCAGAATTTATAGATGCTTGCCCACTCAAAAAAGAAATTGCCCAAAAAGGCATTGATATGGTCATTGTGAGAGAGCTTACAGGGGGCATATACTATGGCGCAAGGGGCAGAGATGTAGGTAAAAACGGCGTAGAAGCCTATGATACAGAAAGGTATTCTGAAAGAGAGATAGAGCAAATAGCGCGCGTTGCCTTTAACCTTGCTATGACGCGCAATAAAAAAGTTGCTAGCATTGACAAGGCAAATGTGCTTGAAAGCTCTAGGCTGTGGAGAGAAACAGTGCACAATGTAGCAAAAAATGAGTATCCTGAAATTGAGCTTGTTGATGTGCTTGTAGATAATGCAGCTATGCAGCTTATAAAAAATCCTGCGCAATTTGATGTAATAGTGACAAACAACATTTTTGGAGACATCTTGTCTGACGAAGCGTCACAGCTAGTTGGCTCAATTGGACTTATGCCGTCGGCGTCTTTAGGCAAGACAAAGTGCGGAATGTATGAGCCAATTCATGGCTCAGCACCCGATATTGCAGGCAAAGACATTGCAAATCCTCTTGCCACAATTTTATCTGTTGCTATGATGTTTGAGCTGTCCCTAGACTTAAAAAAAGAAGCTAAAATTATAGAAGAGGCAGTAGATAAAGTACTAAAGCAAGGGTTCAGAACAAGAGATATTTTAGATAATGGCACAAAGCCTGTTGGCTGTAAAGAAATGACTAGGCTGGTGTTAGAAAATATTTAAGCTAAAGATAAAAGGAATAACTTAAGGCATGCAAAACAGTAAAATGCAAAAATTAGCTTTGACGGCGCTTTTTATAGCCGTCAATTGCGCATCTACAAGCATTATTCAAATACCTATGTCTATTAATGGCTACATTAACTTAGGCGACGCATTTGTGCTGCTCTCAGGGTGGTTACTTGGGCCATTTTATGGTTTTTTAGCAGGCGGAATAGGTTCAGCGCTTGCCGACATTATTACAGGTTATTCCCACTATGCTATAGCTACCTTTTTTATAAAAGGCACAATGGCTATAATTGCGCCCGTTATCTTTAAGTGGCTAAAAACATTGCTTAATAAATATTTACAACTTGCAAGAATAATTTCAGGTATTGTAGCAGAAATTTTTATGGTGCTAGCTTACTTTGGCTATGCTGCTATTATTTTAGGCAGCGGACTAGGCGCTACTGTCTCAATTGTGGGCAACCTAATTCAAGGCGCTGTGGGAATAGCAGTTGGTGTAATACTAATAGAAATTGTGTCAAAACTAAATTTGATAAAAGACAGTAAAACGAGGTGAAAAATGCTGGAAAAAATTAAAGAACAGGCAAGGCAAGCAACTTTAGAGTTAGTTGATGTTGCAAAATTAAGCGCAGGTCAAATTTTTGTTGTGGGGTGTTCTACAAGCGAAGTTATTGGCCACAAGATAGGCAGCAACTCTGCTCCCGACGTAGCAAAGGCTATATTTGACGGCATAACTAGCGTAGTTAATCCTCTAGGAATTTATGTAGCGGCGCAATGTTGCGAACACCTAAACCGCGCTATCATAATAGAAAAAGACGCCGTAAAAGACAGTGACATAGTAAATATAGTTCCTGTAGCTAAAGCAGGTGGCTCTTTTGCCACAGTTTGCTATAATTCTTTTAACAATCCCGTCGCGGTAGAAACAATAAAAGCCCACGCAGGATTAGATATTGGCGCAACGCTTATTGGCATGCATCTAAAGAGCGTAGCTGTGCCTGTAAGACTTAATGTAAAACATATAGGACAAGCCATACTTATAAGTGCAAGAACGCGGCCAAAATTTATAGGCGGAGAGCGCGCTAAATATAATCAAGAGCTAAATTAATATAGTTGCTAACAAAAAACGGACACAAAAATTTTGTGTCCGTTTTCCTTTTAAAGATTTAGATTTCATTGTTGTTTTCTTGACTTTGCAAAGCTTCTGCTCTTCTTTTGTCAATTTCAACTAGCATCATATCATAGTACTCTTCATCAATTATAAACTTCTTTCTCTGTATCAGCCACGCCAAAAAGATAAGCGCTATGGGTACTACTGTTACTGTCGCCCTTAGCCAAATACGCATCTTTATATTGCTCTTGTCTTTGAAGTTTTCATTTGCGGCATTAAAGTTCTTGCCCCTTATTTCCATTGTATAAACATAAGAAGTATCGTCTTGATTTTTGAGCAGCTGACTTTCATCTATATCCTTCCATTTGCCCAAATTAATCTCACTGCCTTTTTGCGCTTGACCGTTTACATAAGTAGTTCTTATTATTCTGCAGTCGCCAAGAGATTCAACATATTCAGGCTTTAACAAGTAGGTAGCCATAAAGGTATCTTCAGCAATAGCTTGAGCTACAAGCTCATTAGCTTCATTTTGGTCTTCTACTGATTCATAAATATCAAGGTATCTGCCAACTGCCGACAAATAAGCTATTTGCTCTTCATTAGTTTTTATATTGGACAAAAAGTTCTTTTGCGACTCCATAAGAGAGATATTTTGACTTAAAATAAATATCCCTGACACAGTAAGCACAAATGTTACTATGCCATATTGCATAGCCGAGCCAAATTTTGCCATAAAGGGCCGCAGCGTCGAAACTACTGCTTCATTTCTTTCACCTTGCTTATATTCGTTATATTCAACGCAGTTAGTCATATTTATTATAGATGACATATAAAACATAGTCTGCCCACTAAACACCAGAGCCCCAAATACGCTCAATGTAAATATGTTAAAGGGGAAGAATGCCCACCACCCTATAAGTGCAACGCCAATATAACCAATTATTATTGCGATAAGGCTTACAAACTGTAATTTTTTTCTGCCAAACCTTGCAGCGAGTTTTGGGAAAAAGAGATTGACAAGCACATTGCAAGCTCCAAAAATAACAATAAAGATAATGGTTTTGCTATCGTATCCAACTTCTAAGTAATAAAGGTTGTAAGCAAAAGCAGTAAGCAAGCCGTTTCCTATGGTAAACAATAGCATAGACAGCGTCATCCATAGTATCTGGTCATTATTTTTAATGGTTTTCATCATGTGCTTTAGCGATATTTTTTGCTCTTTAGGCACTTCTAGACGGGGCGTTTCCTTAACGCCAAAGGAAGTCATAGTCTGGCAACCAATTAAAGATATTGCTACTATGCCAGATATAAGGCTATAACCCTTAACCACATTGCCAGGTGTTAATAGTACAACTAATCCTTGACCTATAAAAGCGCCAACGCCAGCAAAAAACACTGTAAGCATGGTTACATTGTTTCTTTCTTCACGCTTAGATGAAAGCGATGGCAACATTGCCCAGTAACCAATGTCATTCATAGTAAATGTGCTTTCCCAAAGCAAGTATATTATGGTTATAAAGATAACAAAGTCCCACCCTGTAAACACTCTTACATTAAACATTAAAAACATAAGCACAGCGCTTAAAATTGCCCCTATAAAAATCCAAGGTTTGAATTTGCCCCATTTTAAGTTGGTGCCTTCAATAATCGCTCCCATAATAGGGTCATTAATAGCGTCCCATATTCTGCTGCCTACGCCTATAATTACGCTTAGTGTAGCAAATTGCGCTAGCTCAAGCGATACGCCAAATTGTATATATGTAAGTAAAAATGCAGTTATTAACTGATACGACATATCTCTGCCAATACCGCCAAGAGAAAATAGCCATTTGTTTTTTCTAAACTGCCGTTTTCTTTGCATTTCAGCAAAGTCTTCTGTGTTCGCGCTAGCAACAACTGCTTCATTATTCATAAAATGCCTCCCTATACCTTTTTGGTATGTAATAATTTTGACATGAAAAAGCTTGATTGTCAATATCCAATAGCCATAAGCTTTATATGGTTTAAGTTTTAGGCGGGAAAATAGCATCTATTTTAGTTTATTTAACATAATAATTTGCCATCTTATTATATAAATGATATCATTATCAATAATTAAACTAGATGAGGTAGCATAAAATGAGAGCCATACTTTCAGTAATAGGTAAAGACAAAAAAGGCATAATTGCCTTAGTGTCTACCACCCTTTGCAAAAACGATATCAATATATTAGACATATCCCAAACAATAATGCAAGACGAATATTTTACTATGGTAATGATGGTAGAATTGCCTAAGAATATGGTAATGCAAAAGATAAATGCGCCCTTGCAAGAGATAGCAAAAGAGCTTGGCGTAGAAATACGCATACAGCACGAAGATATCTTTAACTCCATGCACAGAATGTAAAAGGATATATATTTTATGCTTAACATAAACGAAATATTGCAAACTATTGAAATGATTAAAGACCAGCACCTAGACATAAGGACAATAACAATGCATTTGTCTTTATTTGACTGCATACGCGATGATAAAACCAAGTGCGCCAACTTAATATATGATAAGATGATAGCTAAAGCCGGTCGCCTAAAATCTGTTGGCGACGCAATAGCAGAAAAATACGGCATTCCAATAGTAAACAAACGCGTTTCGGTATCCCCAATTAGTCTTATAGGTTCCTCAAGTGGCGGATACATTGAAATAGCTAAGGCGCTAGACAAAGCGGCAAAAGAGATAGGCATTGATTTTGTAGGCGGATACAGCGCGCTAGTCCAAAAAGGAATGACGCCTAAAGAAAAAGATTTTATTTTGTCAATTCCGGAAGCGCTTGCGTCAACAGAAAGAGTATGCTCTAGCATAAACATAGGCTCTACACGCGCGGGCATTAATATGGATGCGGTAAAACTAGCTGGCAACATAATTAAAGAAACGGCATACCTTACAAAAGACAATGAGAGCATAGGTTGCGCAAAACTAGTGGTGTTTGCAAACGCCGTTGAAGACAATCCCTTTATGGCAGGTTCTTTTAATGGAGTAGGCGAAGGGGACGCAGTTATTAATGTAGGCATAAGCGGACCTGGCGTAGTTAAGGCGGCAATACAAAGAGTAAACGGCGGCGACTGCACAGAGATTGCCGAAACTATAAAAAGAACGGCTTTTAAAATAACTAGAATAGGCGAACTTGTGGCAAGGGAAGCAGCTTGTGAGTTAAACGCAAGCTTTGGCATAGTTGACCTTTCACTTGCGCCAACACCAGTAAGAGGAGACAGCGTGGCTCAAATTTTAGAAGAGATAGGCTTGTCGTCAGTTGGCGCGCATGGCACAACAGCTTGTCTTTATATGCTAAATGACGCAGTTAAAAAAGGCGGAGTTATGGCTAGTAGCCACATAGGCGGGCTATCGGGCGCATTTATACCAGTAAGCGAAGATATTGGCATGATAGAGGCGGTAAAAAAAGGCGCGCTTTCATTAGATAAGCTAGAAGCGATGACAGCAGTATGCTCTGTCGGGCTTGATATGATAGCAGTGCCAGGCGACACATCGGCAAGCACAATTTCTGCCATAATAGCCGACGAAGCTGCAATTGGCGTTGTAAACAACAAGACAACGGCGGTAAGAATAATACCTGTCTATGGCAAGAATGAAGGCTTTGTGGAGTTTGGCGGACTGTTAGGGCGCGCGCCCATTATGAAAACCAGCGCAGAAAACGCCGACTTGTTTATTGCAAGGGGGGGAAGAATACCTGCACCCATTCACAGCAACAAAAATTAATTTATTGTATAAAATTTAAAGCTAAGATGTACAATAAAATAAATAATGACAATTTTCCATTTTTTTAGCTTGACAAGCAAACTAGGCTAAAATATAATAAGAATTAATCGGAGAGAAAATATGTTATATCAAAACTACTTTTACGGATATTATTTTTTTGAGAGCTTTTACTTTGGCTCTAGTTTTAATATGCGGTGAAGTATTTTTGTAAATTATTATTAAAAATTATTAACCGCCTTTATAGGCGGTTTTTTATTAAAACGGAGGAAGGTATGATATTAATTATTAAAAGCAGCAGCGAAAAGAAGCAAATAAACAATCTTCTTAATTGGATTGAGCGTCAAGGGCTTAAAGTCCATATGAGCGTTGGCGACAACTCAACTATTTTGGGCTTGGTTGGCGACACATCCATTATAGACATTGACCTGCTTAGGTCGCTTGATATTGTAGAAAGCGTAAAGAGAATACAAGAGCCGTATAAAAAAGCTAACAGAAAATTTCACCCTGAAGATACTATCTTAGAGATTAACGGCCATAAAGTAGGCGGCAAAAACTTTACCTATATAGCTGGGCCTTGTTCTGTGGAAAGCGAAAAGCAAATTATTTCCATTGCAAAAGAAGTAAAAGAAGCGGGAGCGCATTTTTTACGGGGCGGCGCTTATAAACCACGCACATCGCCATATTCTTTCCAAGGGCTCAGAGAAAGTGGCATAGAGTTGCTTTCAAAGGCAAAAAAGGAAACTGGCATGGCAATTGTTACAGAAATTATGGGAGCTAACGATATAGATATATTTGAAGATGTCGACATTATACAAGTGGGCGCAAGAAATATGCAAAACTTTGAACTGCTAAAAGCGCTTGGCCGCACTTCAAAGCCAATTTTACTAAAACGGGGTTTAGCTAACACCATAGAAGAATGGCTTATGAGCGCAGAATATATTATGTCAGAAGGCAATGAAAAGATAATCTTATGCGAAAGGGGAATAAGAACTTTTGAAATGTACACAAGAAATACCCTTGACTTGTCGGCAATACCGCTAGTAAAAGAACTTACTCACTTGCCTGTTATTGTAGACCCAAGTCACGCATCAGGACTGTCAAGGCTTGTTGCTCCCCTTTCACTAGCTGCCACAGGAGTTGGCGCAGACGGACTTATTGTTGAAGTTCATAACGACCCCACAAACGCCCTTTGCGACGGCGCGCAAAGCATAACGCCAAAACAATTTTCAAGTCTTGTGGAAAAGATAGATATAATGTTGCCTATTGTAAATAAAATAAGGAACTAAACAGTATGAATATAGGTATTATAGGACTTGGATTAATTGGCGCAAGCTTAGCAAAGGCTTGGAAAGAAAAAGGGCATACAGCCTTTGGCTATGATATAAACAATAAGACTATGAGCTTTGCAAAAGAGCAAAATATACTTGACTATGAGCTTTGCAATAACAATTATAATAAGCTTGATGTACTAGTTATTGCTCTATATCCACGAGCCTTTGAAAGCGCGTTAAATAATGCCTTGCCTTACCTTAAAGAAGGTACAATTGTGCTAGATATAGGCGGCATTAAAAAAAGCGTTGTTGCCGCTATGGAAAAAGCGTCAATTGCTTATCCTAATATAAAATTTGTTGCAACGCACCCTATGGCAGGCAAAGAGAGCTGGGGCATAACCCACTCATGCAAAAAGCTTTTTGAGGGCGCGTCAATTCTTATGACAAATGTAAACGCCAACATAAAAGACATAGAGCTTATTAAGAGCTTGTTTTTAGAAATAGGCGCTATAAATATTACAAAGACAAGCGCAAAAGTTCACGATGAGATGATAGCCTATACTTCTCAGCTTGCTCACCTTATATCGTCAAGCTACATAAAAAGTCCGCTTGCCGCCCGCCACGACGGCTATTCAGCAGGAAGTTTTTGCGACTTAACAAGAGTAGCTAAACTAAATGCTGATATGTGGACAGAACTTATCATTGACAATAGAGAAAATGTCATAAAAGAACTAGATGTGTTTATATCAAATGTTATGTCTTACCGTAGCGCGTTACAGAATGGCGACGAGCAAAAGCTTAAAGAGTTGCTAAAAGAAGGAAATGATAAAAAAGAAGAGATAGAAAGAGCCACTAAAGAGTGGAAAAGGATAAGAAATGAAAACAATTAAGGTAAATGCGTCAAAAAGTTATGATATCTTGCTTGGCAGCGGGCTGCTTAACAACATAGGCAGTTATGTTACTAAAGTAATCTCAAGCAAAAAAATTGTTATAGTAACAGAAAACAATGTCAATGCAATTTATGGCGAACAAGTGGCAAAAAACCTTGAAGAAAGCGGTTTTGAAGTATATATTTGGCAATTTTTAGCTGGAGAGCAAAGTAAAAACGCCCAAGTATATTTTGAGCTCATTACTTTTATTGCAAATTGTTCACTGCAAAGAAATGATTGCTTGCTAGCGTTAGGGGGCGGCGTTGTAGGCGACTTATGCGGATTTGCCGCGTCCACCTATATGCGCGGCATAAAATTTATTAGCGTTCCTACTACACTTCTTGCTATCATAGACTCATCTGTAGGCGGAAAAACAGCTATTGACCTTGAGCAAGGCAAAAACTTAGTAGGCACATTTTATCAGCCTGATTTAGTGATTGCAGACATAGATACGCTCAGTACATTGCCGCATAGAGAAATTATTAATGGCAAAGGCGAACTTATAAAGTACGGCATACTTTTAGGCGGCAAGCTTTGGCAAATGATATTAACTGGTTCTAATCCCCTTGATAATGCCTGTATGCTTGAACTTTGCATAAAGTATAAGCGAGACATTGTAGAGCGCGATGAGCATGAGAAATCATTAAGAAAACTGCTAAATTTAGGGCATACAGCAGGGCATGCCATTGAAAAGATTACAAATTACGCTATGCCACATGGTGAGTGCGTTGCACTTGGCATTGCTATTGCCGCCCGTTCTGCATATGCAAGAAAAGAATTGAGTTTTACTAGTTATGAGCAAATTATGTCTGTGTTAAAAGCTGAGAATATGCCACTAATCATTGATATTAAACAAGAAAATATAATAAATGCCGCTCTAAACGATAAAAAACGAGCAGGTAAAGAGCTTACTATGGTAGTTATTAATGATATAGGCAACTGCCAGCTTAGAAATGTGCCAATCCAGTCTTTAGGAGAGTATTTTGTATGCAAGTAGTACTAAAAAAAGCTTTTTTGCAAGGGGAAGTAGATATAATAATGTCTAAATCTTACGCCCACAGACTGCTTATTTTGTCGGCGCTTAGCGACAACAGCACAAAGATTGTGGGACGGTCAGATGCTCAAGATATCTTAGCCACAATATCTTGTCTTAAAGCGCTAGGCGCAGAAATAATAGACACTTATGACGGCTATTTAGTTCATCCAATTACAAACGCTGCTAAATACAGTGTATGTAATGCAGGCGAAAGCGGTTCAACTTTACGCTTTTTACTGCCTGTCAGCGCTATTTTTAATTGCCAGTGTCAGTTTGAAGTTACAGGCAGGCTTAGTAAAAGACCTTTAGAAGACTTAGCAAATGCGCTTATAGCAGGCGGCGTAGAAGTTACAAAAACTGCGCCATATAAAGTTAGCGGCAAGCTAAAGAGCGGAGAGTATACAATAAGGGGAGATATAAGTTCTCAGTATATATCAGGACTTATGTTTGCACTGCCATTGCTAGAGGGCGACAGCAAAATAATAATTGAAGGAAATTTAGCTAGCAAAAGCTATATAGACATAACGCTTGACGCTATAAATAAGTTTGGAGTAGATATAGAAGAAACTCATTACGGCTATTTTATAAAAGGCGGTCAAAGGTACATAAGTCCAAAAGAAGTTAAAGTAGAATGCGATTGGTCAAATGGCGCATTTTTCTTAGCGGCAGGCGCTATAAACGGCGATATGTTAGTTAAAGGACTAGACATAAGCTCCAAACAAGGCGATAAAGAAATTTATAATATATTACGAAAAATGGGCGCAGACATAACAAGTGTCCACAAAGGTATAAGGGTAAAAAAATCTAAACTAAAAGCAATAGAAATAGACGCAGACAATATCCCTGATTTAGTACCTATTATAAGCGTACTTTGCAGCTATGCATCAAATACTAGCGTAATAAAAAATGTGGAAAGGCTGCGCTATAAAGAAAGCGATAGAATAGAGTCCACAATTAAGATGATGTCATCTTTAGGTATCCAAATTGGTTATAATGGAAACCTAAATGTGCAAGGCGGTAAGGTTTTGGGCGGAACAGTAGATGGATATAACGACCACAGAATAGTAATGAGCGCAAGCATAGCTGCGCTAAATGCAAGGGGAGAAACTTTAATTACAACAGCTAAAGCAGTGCAAAAAAGCTATCCGAATTTCTTTAGTGAGTATAAAGCGTTAGGGGGACAGGTAAATGTTATTGAGTGATAATCATAAGCTATCTTTAAGAATTTGGGGCGCATCTCACGCCGACGCTATTGGAATGAAACTAGACGGCATAGAAAAAGGCATAAAGATAAATGTAGACACTTTGCAAGCATTTGTGGACAGAAGAAAGAGCGTAAAGAGCGTTTATTCTACCAGTAGGGGAGAAGAAGATAAAATTGTCATAACTAAAGGGATAAACGATAGCGTTACAACAGGAGAAAGCATTGAAGCTGCCATATTTAACAAAACGCAAAGAAAAAGCGACTATGAAAACTTAAAGCATACCCCCCGCCCGTCGCATGCAGATTATCCAGCTTATGTAAAGTATAGCGGCAGCTATGATATGTCAGGTGGCGGCAAGTTTTCAGGGCGAATGACAGCGCCGCTTTGCATAGCTGGCGGTATTGCAAAGCAGATTTTACAAGAAAAAGGTATTTTTGTTGGCGCGTATATTGCTGAAATTGGTGGCATAAAGGGGATTAGCTATAAAGATAGTGACATAAGTTTAGCGCAAGTAGAAAAAACAATGGCGCAACCTTTTGGCGTTATTGACAACAAAAATGCCAGCTTAATGCTGTCAGCTATTGAAAAGGCAAAATTAGATGGCGACTCTGTTGGCGGCGTTATAGAAGCTATCTCCTATAATGTGCCAGCAGGGCTTGGCGATGCGCTCTTTGACAGTTTAGAAAGCACCTTAGCAAAGCTACTTTTTGGCATACCAGCAGTTAAAGGCGTAGAGTTTGGACTTGGATTTGACATAAGTAAACTTTTAGGAAGTAAGGCAAACGATTGCTACTACTTTGAGCAAGGCAAGGTAAAGACATACACTAATAACAACGGTGGCATCTTGGGCGGAATGTCTACTGGCATGCCAATAACTTGTCGCGTTGCAATAAAGCCCACAGCATCTATATCAAAAGAGCAAAATACTATAAACTTACAAACAGGTACAAATACCACAATTGCTATAAAAGGCAGGCATGACGCTTGCATTGTGCCAAGGGCGGTAGTTTGTGTAGAAGCATGTTTAGCGCTTGCTATTTTAGAAAATATACTATAAAAGGAGATATATTTATGGATATAAAAGATTTAAGAGCGGAAATAGATAAGCTAGATGACAAAATAGCCAACCTTTACGATGAAAGAATGGCTCTTGTCAAAAAAATTGGCATTGAAAAAGCCAAAAGCAGCGATAATGTGCTTGATATAAGCCGTGAAAAAGAAGTAATAAACCGCGTCACTAAAGCAGTAAATCCAGAGATTAGAGTATTTACAAAAATGCTTTACTCTACCATTTTTGACACTAGCAAAGCATATCAGTCAAGGTTCGCTTATTTGCCATCTAACATAGGAGAAAGGATAGCAAAAGTGCTAAACGAGGAGCGTCAAAGTTTTCCTGAGTACGCAACCGTTGCTTGTCAAGGCGTGCAAGGCGCATATTCTCAGCTTGCGGCAGAAAGGCTTTTTACCCTTTCCGACATAACATACCTAAAGAATTTTGAAGGGGTATTTAATGCAGTGCAAAAAGGACTTTGTGACTATGGCATACTGCCTATTGAAAATAGTTCAGTAGGTTCTGTAAAAGCTGTATATGAGCTTATGAAAAAGCACAATTTTTATATTGTAAAAAGCATAAAAATGCCTATACGGCATAGTTTATTAGCAAAAAAAGGCGATAAGATAAGTGACATTAAAGAAATCGTTTCCCACGAACAAGGCATAAATCAGTGCAGCGAGTTTATAAAAGAGCTAGGCGATGTCACAATTACCTATTGCGACAACACAGCAATCGCTGCAAAAATTGTTTCAGAGAGCGGCAGAAATGATATAGCTGCAATATCATCTAGGCAGTGCGCCGAGCTTTATGGACTATCTGTACTAGAAAACGGTATTCAAGATAATGATAACAATTACACCCGTTTTATTTGCATTGCAAAGGAGCTAAAGATATTTAGAAATGCAAACAAAATCAGCATGATGATAAGTTTGCCGCACCAAACAGGCAGCCTAAATAAAGTGCTTTCCAAGTTTACAGTGCTAGGGCTTAGCCTAACTAAGCTAGAATCAATACCTATGCCAAATACCGACTTTGAATTTATATTTTACCTAGACTTTGAAGCAGATATTGAAAAAAAAGAAGTACAACACCTTTTAGCAGAGCTTGACAATGGTTCAGAAAAATTTATATTCTTAGGGAGCTACAACGAGGTAATCTAATGAAAAAATATTGTCTTATAGGCAAAAAATTAACGCATAGTTATTCTTGTCAAATTCATAAAGAGTTTGGCTACAACTATGACCTTGTGGAAGTTAAAGAAGATGAGTTAAAAGAGTTTGTAAAAGCAAAAAAGTATAATGGCTTTAATGTAACTATTCCTTATAAGAATAAAATAATAGGCTGCCTTGACTATGTAGATGACTTAGCTAAAGAGATTGACGCAGTAAATACAGTAAAGTACATAGATGGCAAAAGCTATGGCTATAACACAGACATATATGGTATGGATTATGCGCTAAAGTCAAATAACATTAGCTTAAAAGGCAAAAAGGTAATCATTTTAGGTAGCGGCGGTACGGCAAAAACAGCAAAAGCTTTAGCAAAATTAAACCTAGCTAAAGAAATTGTTATAGTGGGAAGAGAGAGTAAAGTAAATTACAATAATTTGCATGAGCATTATAACGGACAAGTTATTATAAACACAACTCCTGTTGGAATGTATCCAAATAATGGTCAAAAGCAAGTTGACATATTAAATTTTACACACCTAGAGAGCGTTTTTGACGCTATCTATAACCCCATTATGACACCGCTTATTTTTGACGCAAAAAAGCTAGGTATAAAGTATGCGTCAGGTCTTAAAATGCTAGTAGCTCAAGCAAAGGCGGCAAAAGATATCTTTTTAGGGCAAAGCGCGCCAGATTTAGAAATAGAAAAGATTTATAAAAAGCTTTACCTTGATATTATTAACATAGTCCTTATCGGTATGCCGTCAAGCGGAAAAACAACTTTAGCTTGTCAGCTTGCAAAACTGCTTAATAAAAAATTTGTAGATACTGATAGACAAATAGAAAAATTAGCTGGAAAAAGCATAAGTGAAATCTTTGAAAAGGACGGCGAGCTGTATTTTAGGCAAATGGAAAGAGGGATAATAAGTCGCTTTGGAAAAGAGCATAGTCAAGTAATAGCCACAGGCGGCGGCGCAGTAGAAGGGCATTTGGCATATGAAAATCTAAAACAAAATGGCATTATTATCTTTGTTAAAAGAGATTTAGCCAAGACAGAAACAAAAGGCAGGCCGCTTCTTGCAAAAAACGCAGCTAAAACAATAAAAAAACTGTATCAAAAAAGACTGCCTTTTTATAATCAGTTTGCTGATATAATTGTAAATAACGACGGCGCAATAGCTGATACACTAAAAACTATAATGGAGAAAATTTATGAAAATATTAGTTGTTAACGGCGCAAACCTTAATATGCTTGGCATAAGAGAAAAAAGCCTTTACGGCGATAAAACATATAAGGACTTAGAAGAGTATATAAAAAAAGAAGCAAAAGCGCTTGGCATAGAGGTCACTTTATGTCAGTCAAATTTTGAAGGGGAAATCGTGACAAAAATTCAAAGCGCCTACTCTAAATATGACGGCATAATTATAAACGCAGGCGCTTACACGCACACAAGCATTGCCATTTTAGATGCACTAAAAGCAGTTGATATTCCCACAGTAGAAGTACATCTTACCGATATAAGCAGCCGTGAAGAGTTTAGAAAACATAGTTATATTAGCTATATTGCAAAAAAAACAATTTGCGGCAAAGGCTTTTCTGGATACAAAGAAGCTCTTTTATATTTTACAAATTCTTAAAAACATTATACATATCGCAAAAATTATGATATTATAAAAGGCGATTTTAACAAAAGGAAAACAAATAATTAATGTGGTTTGTTTATGCGCTTGTAACTAGCCTTGCTTGGGGCGGCGCTGACTTATTTTATAAAAAAGGCACAGACAGTAAAGATAAATATAGCCATGTAAAAATTGCTATTATGGTAGGGCTAGCTATGGGTATACACGCTACTATATACCTATTTGCAAACGGTCTTAGCATTAGCGCATGGGATATGGTAAGATACTTGCCAGTATCAGGCTTATATATTCTCTCTATGATAATTGGCTATGTTGGACTTAGGTATCTCAATCTTTCCATAGCGTCACCTGTGCAGAACGCATCTGGCGTGGTGGTAACAATTCTTTTAGTTATATTTTTTAGAAGTTCAGTTTCCACCTTAGAAATAATAGGAATTGTGCTAATTACGCTAGGAGTAATTGTAATTGCTATCCTAGACAAAGGCAAAGTAGACCTAAAGATAGGTGGAGCAGATAAGAAATACACTATAAGTTTTCTGGCTATTTTCATTCCTATTTTGTATTGCTTTATAGACGGGCTTGGCACATTTGCTGATGCAATTTACCTAGACGAAATGAAGCTAATTAGTGAAGATGCGGCGCTTATTGCGTATGAATATACTTTCTTTATTGTTGCAGCTGTGCTATTTATATACCTTAAAATAAAGAAAGTGCCC
This sequence comes from Clostridiales bacterium, assembly GCA_012520515.1. Lineage (GTDB taxonomy): Bacteria > Bacillota > Clostridia > Christensenellales > DTU072 > CAG-1782. The sequence continues at coordinate 3,904 of JAAYOD010000033.1, read as the reverse complement.
TTTAATGTGTTCAAGGAAAAAGATAAAGGCATTGCGGCTATTTTGGAGACTGCAGGACAATTTTTTTATGTGTATGCAATGTCATCAAACGCAGTAGTCACTGCGCCCCTTGTAGCAGTATACAGCATCTTTTCCGTAATTTTTTCCCGCATTTTCCTAAAAGAAAAGCTAAAGCCCTTGCAATATGTCATAATCGGCATTGTCTTTGTAGGCATAGCGCTTATGGGCATAGCAGAATCCATTTAGGTAAAAAAAAAGCAAAAGTAAGCGTTTTTTTATATTATTTGTTTACAAAAGCTAGTAATATATGCTACCATTATAGTAGGTATTTATTGCCAATTTAGTAAAAAGGGAGATAATTTATGGCGCGATACATTTGTTCTATATGTAATTACATGTATAACGAAGAGAAAGAAAAGACTAAGCTTTTTGACTTGCCAGACAGCTGGAGATGCCCCGTTTGCGGAGCTATAAAGCAAGAGTTTGTAAAAGAGCAAGAGTCTGAAACAGATGTAGTTAGTGTGGCAAAACCTAAGGCAAAAGCTACTAAAGTTACACAAAAAGAAGATACCAAGTTTACCAATGCTGAATTAAGCATTTTGCTTGCCAATCTTGCTAAAGGTTGCGAAAAGCAATATATGGCAAAAGAAGCTGAGCTGTTTCAAGAACTTGCAAAGTTTTACGATAAAAACAGTGAAACCATGCAAGAAAATGACTACAATGCACTACTTAAACGGCTAAATAGTGACATAGAAAATGGCTTTTCCCAAAGTGTTTTAGCGGCAAAAGTCGACAATGACAGAGGGGCGCTAAGAGCGCTTAGTTGGTCAGAAAAAGTGTCCAAGATAGTCAAAACGCTAATTTTAAGATATCAAAAGGAAGGCACTAAGTTTTTGCAAGACAACAACATTTATGTATGTGAAATTTGCGGATTTATTTATGTTGGCAAAGAGTGTCCCCAAATTTGCCCCATCTGCAAGGTGCCTGAGCTAAAAATTCACAAGGTAGGGGGTATGTAAGATTATGAGTAATTATGCGGTAAGAAATTTAAGATTATGCACAAAAGATTGCCTCTGTCTATATGTCTGTCCCACGCACGCCACTGACACAGAAACAGGCCAAATAAACTGGAATGACTGTATAGGTTGCGGCGCTTGCGTTGACGCCTGCCCGTCGGGCGCTATTTCTTTAGTGCCAAAGGAAATGCCTAAGCAAAGAGATAAAGCTGACGATGTAGTAACTTCTCTAAATGCACTGCTTAAAAGCAAATCTGAGCAAAAGCTAATTGCTAAAAACATTGAAAATGAGTGCAGCGACAAGCTAGGTAAAGACTTTGCAAAAGCAATAGCTATTTCCTGCCAAATGCAAGCAGAAGATATTATAAGAGAAGCTGGATTTATGTTGCCCCAAAGCGACAATAGCATAGCAATGCTGGAAGAAATGTTAATAAATGAAAAAGACACTGATTTCCCAAGGGAAACGGCGCAACAATTATTAAAAAAATTCAAAATAAAAGGAGATGATAAAATGAAGTACACCGGAACTAAAACAGAAAAGAATTTAATGACTGCTTTTGCAGGAGAAAGCGAAGCAAGAAACAAGTACACATATTTTGCAAGCGTTGCAAAGAAAGAAGGATATGAGCAAATTGCTGAAATTTTCTTAAAAACTGCTGAAAACGAAAAAGAGCACGCAAAACTTTGGTTTAAAGAGCTAGAAGGCATTGGCAACACTGCTCAAAACCTAGTTAGCGCAGCTCAAGGCGAAAACTATGAGTGGACAGAAATGTATGCTCAATTTGCTAAAGATGCTGAAGAAGAAGGTTTCCCAGAATTAGCCGCAAAATTTAGAGGCGTAGCTAAGATAGAAAAATCTCACGAAAAAAGATATAGAGATTTACTTAAAAATGTGGAGACCAAAGAAGTATTCTCCAAACCAGAAGAAACAGTTTGGGAATGCCGTAACTGCGGTCACTTAGTAATGGGCAAAGATGCGCTAGAAATCTGCCCTGTTTGCGCTCATCCGCAAAGCTTCTTTGAAGTAAGAGCAGAAAATTACTAAAATTAAATTTTTCTAAAACCTAAAAAACAGCAGGCTAAAAAAGTCTGCTGTTTTACTTTAATTAATTGCTTTTATCTAACAGCAAATATTTACGAATTTTGCCATAGATAAAGCGTATTAAAACAAGCAATATTATAACCACTTTCTCACCCCAGCTATATGAATATATCTTATATTTGTATAAAAGTATGAAGATAGCGGCCTGTTATAACTATCCAGCGTATGTGTAGCTATGTATATGTTATTAGGGTTTGGCGCGCCATCTATATCTACTACAAACAAGGTATGATAAAAGTTTTTATCGGCCCCTAGCTGTATAAAGTCGCCTATCATTATATCGTCTATGGGACATTCTAAGCCAAAAGGCCCTTCTTTTTTGTTGTTTACTAAAAAGTTGTAAAAGTATGGTACGCCAGTCCATGACGGAGATTTATTGTTTCCATTTATGTAGTACCATCCCAAAGTGGGCGTATAATTCATTACCTTGCAGCCAGAAAACAAGCATTGTGATGCAAAATTGGTGCAGTCGCCGCCTAAGTTGTCATAATTATAGTAAAAAGGATTGCGTTTAAGCGCCCAGCGCCTAGCGTAAGAAAGCGCATCTTGACGGTTATAAGAAAGCGTTGTTAATTTCATCAAGCTATAATATGGGTAACAAGTAAAAAATGTGTCCTTTACAAAAATTTTACCTTTTTACATTGCTTTACAAGCTAGTAAAAGAAAGTCAAATATGCTAGCATTAAAGTAGTAAATAATAAAAAATGTATCAAACTACCTAATAGAAAAACAAGGAGAAACAAATGGAAAATAAATTAAAATTCTTTTACTTGCGTCTTTGTCCGCACTGCAAAAAAGCGCAAATGCTAATTGATATGATAAAAAATGAAAATCCAAAGTACGCTAATATAGAGATAGAAAAAATTGAAGAAAGTGAGCAGCCTGAGATTGCCAACTCATATGATTATCACTTAGTGCCGACTTTTTTTGTAGGCAACAAAAAATTGCATGAAGGCACTGTTAAAAAAGAGGATATAATAAAGGTTTTTGATAATTATTTAATGGCAATATTACCTGTAAACAACTAAAACGGCATCTTTTTTGCATTTGCTAAAGCAAACACCGCATTTAATGCATTTTTCTTGAATTATGGTAAAAGGCTGTTTTATAACGCCCTCTACTGCGTTTGCTGGACAAAACCTTTTGCAAAGAGAACACCCTATGCAGTTTTCTGAGATAATTTCCACCTTTTGAATGCGCTTTACACCTATGCCTGGGGAAATTGCGCAATTTATGCAAGCGTCAAAGCATTGTGCGCAATTAACGCACTTGTTTTCATCTATTGTGTAATAGTCGTCTAGAGCCGATATAGCAGAAAAGGGACACACAAACTCACAGTATCCGCAGTTGACGCATTTTTCTTTATCTATTATGTAAGCCATAAAATCCACCTCTTTTTTATGATACCAAATATGCAAATAAAGTCAATATGTATATTATATTTGCATAACTTGCAAACCTTGACAAAATGCTATAATAAAGGCATAATTACATAAAGAAATTCTAAAAAGAAGAAAATATTTTACATGAAAATTTTATTTTTTGGACTTAGCTCTAAATTTATCCATACTATGCCGTCCGGTTGGTTTTTGGCAGAATTTTTGCAGCAAAAAGGCATTGAGATTGTGGAAAAATACCATAGCGTAAATGAAGATTATGACACCTTGCGTAATGAGATATTATGCAAAGAGTGGGACGCAGTACTATTTTCCGTATACATTTTTAATGTAAAGACAGTAAGGCAGCTAAAGATATAAGAAAAGCATCATCATGTAAAATTATTGTA